>CAXGRO010000037.1:0-17932 GCA_964012055.1 uncultured bacterium | reverse complement strand
AAAACCAAAATTGACGCGGCGCGCCTACTGATGGCCTGCGGCGAAATGACCGTGGTCGCCCACGCGCGGCAACACAGTCTGGTCGACATCCTGGCCGGCGAGGAGCTGGGCACCCTCTTTATCCCGCGCCAAAAACGCCTCAAGAGCCGCCAGCGCTGGATCGCCTTCACCGCCCCCAAGGGCCGGGTGGTCATCGACCGCGGCGCCGAATCGGCCCTGGTCGAACACAATAAGAGCCTGCTGCCGGCCGGCGTGGTCGCCTGCCGCGGCCATTTCACCACCAACGACACGGTGCGGGTGACCAACGAAGCCAACGAGGAATTGGGGCGCGGCCTCAGTCGCTACACCTCCGACGAAATCGCCCGCATCCGCGGTAAAAATTCGGCCGCCGTCACAAAACTATTGGGCCGCCCAGCCCCCGAGGTGGTACACCGCGACGACCTCGTACTCTTTGCCCGCAACGCCGCCCCCGACGCCGAACAGAACTGATGCGGTAAACCCATGCCCAGTGCCCGCGTCACCAAATCGCCCGCCGTAGCAACGCGCAAGCGCCGCTGGAAATATCTGCTCTACGCCGCCGTCCCGCTCCTCATCGGCTATTTCTATATCGGCGGCAAAGACGGCCTCAACCAGGTCCGGCAACAACGTCTGGCGCTGGCGGCGGCCGAAGCGCGTCTGGCGCACCAAAAAGCCCAGCGCGACAGCCTGGCCATTGTACTCCAGCGCTTGCAAACCGACCTCGACTACGTCGAAAAAATTGCGCGCGAACAATTGGGCATGGTAAAAAAAGACGAATACCTCTATTACGTGCGCCCGGCCCGGGGCGCTGGGGAGCGCTAAATGCCGCGCGTCATTGTAAAAGCAAAAGCCGTCGTGCTGCGCAGCCGCCGCATGGGCGAAACCAGCAAGCTGATGACGTTTTACACCGAAGAGTATGGCAAACTCAAATCGGTCGCCCGCGGCGCCCGCAAACCCAAAAGCAAATTCGGCGCCTCCACAGAGTTGCTCAGCGAAGTGCACATCGTCTGCTACCTGCGCGAAAACCGCGATCTCCAGACCTTGAGCGAATGCGACGTCGTACAGACCTTTCCCAACCTCACCGCCGACCTCCAACGCCTGGGCTTTGCCAGCGCCGGCTGCGAACTGATCGAGCGCCTCACCATTGACGGCGAATCCAACCCGCGCCTCTACCAATGCCTCATCGGCCTGCTGCGCGGTCTCGACGAAGTAGACCTGCCCCAGGCCGAATCCCTGTTCTGGTACTTCCAGCTGCGCCTCGCCACCGTCCTGGGCTACCACCCCCAACTCAACTCCTGCGTCTCCTGCTCCCAGCCATTGCAGGGGGAGCGCCTGGGGTTCAGCCCCGCCCTGGGCGGCGCCCTGTGCGCTGCCTGCGGCCGCCGCGAAGGTCAGTACGCCAACGCCCACAGCCTGTACTTTCTAACGCAACTGCAAAACTTGCCCACCTACAGCAAAGAGGCCATTCCGCCGGCACCGGTGCGCCCGGGCGAGATTCGCGCCATGCTGCGCACCTTTCTCGAATACCACGGCGGCGCCTCGGGTCAGCTCAAATCGCTCGATTTCCTCGAAGCCGTCGAAAAGAAGGCCCCTGTTGACACTGTGCGCGCCCCTTGACTTAGTTATTAAAAACCAACCCCGCATTTGTTCTATAACTGAATAGAATCGCCAGGAGCAAACCATGCCCGACACCATAGAAAAACTCGTATCGCTGTGCAAACGCAAAGGGTTTATTTTTCAAAGTTCCGAAGTCTACGGCGGCCTCAACGGCTGCTGGGACTACGGCCCCTTAGGCGTAGAACTGCTGCGCAACATCAAAGAGGCCTGGTGGAAAAACATGACCTACCGCGAAAATGTCGACGGCCTCGACGCCAGCATCCTCATGAACGCCCGCGTTTGGGAAGCCTCGGGCCACGTCGACGGCTTTACCGACCCAATGGTCGAAGACCGCAAAACCAACGAGCGCTTTCGCCTCGACCACATCTTGGAGGAAAACGAGGTCGACGTCACCGGCATGAGCGTCGAAGAAATGGCCGCCAAGTTGCGCGAGCTCAACATCAAAAGCCCCAAGGGCAACGAACTGAGCGAGCCGCGCCAGTTCAACCTCATGTTCAAAACGTTCGTCGGGCCGCTGGATGACGACAGCTCGCGCGTCTTCTTGCGTCCCGAGACGGCGCAGGGCTCCTACGTCAATTTCCTCAACGTGCAGGCGGCCATGCGCCACAAGCTGCCCTTTGGCATCGCCCAAATAGGCAAGGCCTTCCGCAACGAAATCAATACCAAGAACTTCCTCTTTCGCACCCGCGAATTCGAGCAGATGGAAATGCAGTTCTTTGTGGCGCCCGGCAGCGAGGAGGAGTGGTTCGAATACTGGCGCGCCGAGCGCTGGAAGTGGTTTGGCCAAATCGGCCTGCCCGAGCTCAAGCTGCGCTGGCACGAGCACGTGGGCGACGAGTTGGCCCACTACGCCCGCGCCGCCTTTGACGTGCAGTACGAATTCCCCTTCGGTTGGGGCGAAATTGAGGGCGTGCACAACCGCGGCGACTTCGACCTATCGCGCCACGAAGAGTTCTCGGGCAAGTCGCTGCGCTTTTTCGACGACCAGACGCGCGAGAAAATCCTGCCCTCGGTCATCGAAACGGCCATCGGCGCCAGCCGCACCTGCATGGCCTGTCTCGCCGAAGCCTACCACGAAGAAGAGGTCAAAGGCGACCAGCGCGTGGTCTTGCGCTTCCACCCGCGCGTCGCCCCCATCAAGGCCGCCATACTCCCCCTGGTCAAGCGCGACGGCATGCCCGATATCGCCCACAAAATCACCGACGAGTTGCGCCTCCACTACCCCGTGTTCTACGACGAGGGCGGCGCCATCGGCCGCCGCTACCGCCGCATGGACGAGGTGGGCACGCCCTTTTGCATCACCGTGGATTCCGACACGCTGCAGGACCAAACGGTCACGGTGCGCGAGCGCGACAGCATGGCGCAGGACCGCGTGCCCATCGACCAACTGCGCCAGGAAATCGACAAACGCATGGAGCAGTGGGAGATACCGGCTTAATACCGGCCGCTGGGAGTGCCGCAGTCTTGACCCTATATATGATAAATACTATACTATAGGGGTTGAGCCAAACCGCAAAGAACCCGCGAAAGTGGCGGAATTGGTAGACGCGCTAGATTTAGGATCTAGTGCCCTTTGGGCGTGGGGGTTCGAGTCCCCCCTTTCGCACGAATGCACAACGATGGCCGCCTTTTGGCCGTCGTTTTTTCTGTCACTAAAAAGGTAGAGAAGTGAAGACCAACGTTGTAGAAAAGGGCAAGTGGGAACGCGAACTCGAAGTGGAAGTGCCCGCCGAACGCATCGAGAAAGAGTTGGCGCGCGCCTACAAGCACTTCCAAAAACGCCTGGAACTGCCTGGCTTTCGCAAGGGCAAGGTACCGCTGCGCCTCATCAAATCGCGCTACGCCGACGCCATCCGCAGTGACGTCATCAGCGACATCTTGCCCACTCTGGTCGAAGAGGCCACGCGCGAAACTGGGCTGGTGCCGGCGGCGCCCCCCAAAATATCCAAACTCGATCACGAGCCCGGCCAGGAACTCACCTTCACCGCCACCCTCGACGTGTGGCCCGAAGTTGAAGTGGAGAATTACGAAGGGCTCGAAGTGACCAAATCGGTGCACGAAATAGAAGAAGACGAAGTGGAAACCCAGCTCAAAGAGTTGCAGGAGCGCCAGGCCACCGAGCAATTGGTCGAGCGCCCCCTAGAAGAGGGCAACGTGCTCATAGCCGATTTGCAAAAGCTCGACGACGGCGGCCTGCCCATCATCGGCGAGCGCTTTGAGGAGCGCTACTTCCTCATCGGCAACGAAAACGCCCCCAGTCCCGAATTTGAACAGGCCCTCATCGGCATTTCCGCCGGCGACGAGCGCCAGGTCAAGTTCAAGTACCGCGACGACTTACCCAATGAAGAGCTGGCCGGTCAGGAACAATTCTTCAATGTCACCGCCCGCGAAGTGCGCCAACGCCAGTTGCCCGAGTTGAACGACGAATTTGCCAAGGATGTGGGCGAGCAATTTAACACCCTGGACGATTTGCGCCAGCACATTGGCGAGCAAATGGAGCAGCGCTGGGAGTACATGGCGCGCCAGCAATTGCGCCACGAACTCACCACTCAATTGATCGAAAAGAATGACTTTGAGCTACCCCAGAGCATGGTAGACAACTACCTGCGCACCATGCGCCAGGCGCAGCAAGAGCAGGGGCACGATCACGATCACGACCACGATCACGACCACGATCACGATCACGACCACGACAGCGACTTCAGCGACGAGGAGCGCCAGCAGGCCGAGCGCCGCCTCAAGAGCTACCTGCTGGTCGAAGCCGTGCGCAAAAAGGCCGAAATCGAGGTAAACGACGAAGACCTGGATGCCCACCTGCAAGAACGCGCCGCCGCAATGGGCGTTGAAGTGGCAGACGTGAAGCGTTCCGCCCGCCTCGACGACATGCGGCGCGAAGTGGAAGAGAACAAAATCTTTGATCTGCTCATCGAGAAGGCCAAGATCACCGAAGAGAAAGTGTGAGGATTTACCGCCATGTCACTGATTCCCATGGTTATCGAGCAAACGGGGCGGGGCGAGCGCTCCTACGACATTTATTCGCGCCTGCTCAAAGAAAACATCATTTTTCTGGGCACCCCCATCAACGACGCCATCGCCAACCTGATCATCGCCCAGATGCTCTTCTTGGCCTCCGAAGACCCCAAGAAAGACATTTCTTTCTACATCAACACGCCCGGCGGCTCGGTGACGGCGGGGCTGGCCATTTTCGACACCATGCAATACATTGCCCCCGATGTGGCCACCCTGTGCATCGGCCAGGCCTCCAGCATGGGCGCCTGGCTGCTGGCCGGCGGCACCAAAGGCAAACGCCAGGTCCTGCCCAATGCCCGCGTTTTGCTGCACCAGCCCAGCGGCGGCATTGGCGGCCAGGCCACCGACATGGAAATCCACGCCCGCGAGATATTTAAAATTCGCGCCCAGATGAACGAAATTCTGGCCGAGTGCACCGGCCAGCCCATGGAGCGCATTGAGCGCGACACGGAACGCGATTTTTTTATGGACCCCGACGCGGCTAAGGAATACGGCATCATCGACGAAATCCTCGTGCCCTCCGAAGTTCAGGCCGCCGTGGCCGAGGCGACGGCTTAAAACAAGGGATATTGTCTTGCGCCGGCGACCATCCAAAAACGAACCGCGCTGTTCCTTTTGCGGCCGCAGCGCCAGCCAGGTCGAGAAGGTCATCTCCGGTCCGTCGGTGCACATCTGCAACGAGTGCATCAAGCTGTGCAACGAAGTGCTGGCCGAAGAAAAGCAGAAAACCTTGCCCTGGGAAACCAACGCCCTCCCCAAACCCACCGAAATTGCCACTTTCCTCAACGAGTACATCATCGGCCAGGAGCGCGCCAAGAAAATCCTTTCGGTGGCGGTGTACAACCACTACAAACGCATCCGCTCCAACATCGAACTCGAAGGCATCGAACTCGGAAAGAGCAACATTCTGCTCATCGGCCCCACCGGCACCGGCAAAACTCTGCTGGCGCAAACCCTGGCCAAAATTTTGCAAGTACCCTTTTCCATTGCCGATGCCACCATACTGACCGAGGCCGGCTACGTGGGCGAGGACGTCGAAAACATCCTCGTCGGCTTGCTGCAGGCCGCCGACTACGACGTGTCGCGCGCCGAAAAAGGCATTCTTTACCTCGACGAGATCGACAAGATTGCCCGCAAGAGCGCCGCCCCCTCGGTCAGCCGCGACGTCTCGGGCGAAGGCGTGCAGCAGGCTCTGCTCAAGATAATAGAAGGCACGGTGGCCAACATCCCCCCCAAGGGCGGCCGCAAGCACCCCGAGCAACCCATGATTCAAATCAACACGCGCAACATCCTCTTCATCTGCGGTGGCGCCTTTGAGGGCATCGAGAAAGTCATCGGCCAGCGCGTCGGGCGCAGCACCATGGGTTTTGGCGCCGCGTCCCAAGAAGAAAGCGAAGACTCCTTGTCGGACATCCTCACCCAGGTGCAACCGGAGGATTTGCTCTCCTACGGCCTCATTCCCGAATTCATCGGCCGCGTCCCGGTGCTCACCACCATGGATCCGCTCGGCGAGGAAGACCTGTTCAAAATTCTCACCGAGGTGCGTAACGCTATCATCAAGCAGGTACAGCGCCTCTTTGAAATGGACGGCGTCAACCTCCAATTCACCGAAGATGCACTGCGCAAAGTAGTGGAATACACCGTCGAGAAGGGCACGGGGGCGCGCGGCCTGCGCTCGGTGCTGGAACAGGCTATGATGGACGTCATGTACGACGTGCCCTCCCAGGAGATTAGCGAATTGCTGATCTCCGCCGAAACGATCGAGAAGGGGGTGGAGAACTACGACGGGGAAGACGAGTTCGTGCGCAAGCGCGCCTGATTTGCCGCCATGCACATCGCTTCCGTCGAGTTCACTGTGGGGGCCGTCGGCCAGGGCGACCTGCCCACCGACCATCTGCCCGAGGTCGCTTTTGCCGGCCGCTCCAACGTCGGCAAATCCTCGCTCATCAACCGGCTGGTGCAGCGCAAAAAATTGGCGCGCACCAGTTCCACCCCGGGCAAGACCCAGCAGCTCAACTACTACCGCGTCAATAGCCGTTTTTACCTGGTCGACCTGCCCGGCTACGGTTACGTCAAAGGCGGTGTGGCGCTGCGCCAAAAGCTGGGTAAACTGGCGGCCACCTATGTGGAAGAGCGGGACCAACTGCGCGCTGTGGTGCAATTGGTCGACGCCCGCCACGGCCCCACCGACCTCGACCTGAACATGATCGAGTGGCTGCGGCAGCAGCGCCGGCCCTTCTTATTGGTCTTTACCAAAGCGGACAAACTGACGCGCAACAAACTGCGCCAGCGCTTTGGCCAGTTCGACCGCGACGGCACCTTGGCCGGGCTTTCTTTTGTACCCTTTTCGGCCGTCAGCGGCCAGGGCGCCGAGGACATATGGGAGTGGATCGCCGAAGCGGCAGAAATTTAAAGAACGCGCATAGCAATAAACTGAATTTATGAAAGTCCTCATCAGCGATAAAATGGACGCGCGCTGCGTCGAGATCCTCGAAAAAACGCCCGGCGTCCAGGTAGACGTCAAAACCGAGCTAAGCGCCGCCGAGCTCGAAACCGCCATCGGTGACTACGCCGCCCTGGTGGTGCGCAGCAGCACCCAGGTCACCGAGTCGGTGTTGCAAGCCGGGCGCCAGCTTAAAGTAGTGGGCCGCGCCGGCATTGGCGTCGACAACATCGACGTCGACGCCGCCACCCGCAGCGGCATCATCGTCATGAACACCCCCGGTGGCAATTCGGTTTCCGCCGCCGAGTTCAGCTTTGCCATGCTCATGTCGATGGCGCGCAACATCCCCCAGGCCGCCGCCGCCCTCAAGGACGGCCGCTGGGAGCGCAGCAAGTACACCGGCGTCGAATTGACTGGCAAAACCCTGGGCGTCATCGGCCTGGGCAAGGTGGGCCGCGAAGTGGCGGCGCGCGCCGCCGCTTGCAAAATGCGCGTTCTGGGTTACGACCTCATCATGCTCTCCGAAGAAGTGGCGCTCTCCTGCGGCGCCCGGATGGCCTCTCTGGAAGAGATCTATGCGCAGGCCGACTTCATCTCGGTGCATATCCCACTGACGCCTCAAACCCGGCACATGCTCTCCGACGAACAATTCGCCCGCTGCAAAAAGGGCCTCTACCTGATCAACTGCGCCCGCGGCGGCATCGTCGACGAAGAAGCGTTGGTGCGCGCCCTCGACGCGGGCCAGGTGGCCGGCGCCGCCCTCGACGTCTTTGAGGAAGAACCGCCCACCTTCGCCACACTGACTGGCCACGAAAAAGTCATCTGCACCCCGCACCTGGGCGCCTCCACCACCGAAGCGCAGGCCAACGTCGCCCTACAAATTGCCGAGCAGGTGGGCGACGTGCTGCAAGACCGCGTCATCCGCAACGCCGTCAACGTGCCCTCGGTGGAACCCGACGTTTACCAGCAAATCCGCCCCTTCCTCAAACTCGCCGAAAACATGGGACGCATTCTGGTACAATTGGGCGAGGGCCGACTGGAGCGCGTCACCATCGAATATCACGGCGACGTCACCGTCTACCCCACTGCGCCGCTGACCTCCGCCGTCCTCAAAGGCATCATGGAAGCCGCTTCAGAGGAAGTCGTCAACTTTGTCAACGCGCCCTTCTTCGCCCAGGAGCGCGGCATCCACGTGGACGAATTGCGCAGCAGCGACCACGACGACTTTGCCAGCCTCATCACCGTAAATTACCAAACCACCCAGGGCAAGCGCATTTTGGGCGGCACGCTCTTCGGCAAGAGCGAAGCGCGCCTGGTGCGCCTGGACGAATACCACTTTGACGCCGTGCCCGAGCGCCACATGCTGTTTTACGTCAACAACGACATCCCCGGCATCATCGGTCGCATTGGCACCCTCATGGGTGCCCACCAGGTCAACATCGGGCAGATGTCTTGCGGCCGCCACAAAGTGGGGGGCCGGGCGCTGAGCATCCTCAATGTCGACAACGAAATTCCCGACGCCGTGCTCGCCGAAGTAGCGGCGCAGGACGATGTCACCTGGGTCAAGAAAGTCAATTTGTAGAAAGGGTTCAACATGCCGACAAAAATCGTCTTAGGAGCCCAGTGGGGCGATGAAGGCAAAGCCAAAGTGGTCGACTACCTCACCGACGACGCCGACATCGTGGTGCGCTACCAGGGCGGCGCCAACGCCGGCCACACCGTTGTGGTGGGCGACACCAAATTTGTATTCCACATGATCCCCGCCGGCATCATGCACCCCGACAAAGTCTGCGTCGTCGGCAACGGCGTGGTGCTGGACCCCGAGGCCATGATCGCCGAAATAGAAGAATTGGCAGGCAAGGGCATTTCGTCGGAGGGGCGCCTCTTCCTCAGCGAAAACGCCCACGTCGTTATGCCCTATCACAAGGTGCTCGACAAGGCCGGCGAAGAGAGCCAGGGCGAGGCGCGTTTGGGAACCACCGGCCGCGGTATTGGCCCGTGCTACCGCGACAAAGTGGAGCGCATCCACGGCCTGCGCGTTATGGACCTGCTCGACACCGACGAACTCAAGGACAAGCTGGCGGCCATCATCGCCACCAAAAACCAGCTGCTCACCCAAATCTACGGCCAGGCGCCGCTCGACGCCGACGAAATCATCATCTGCTACTGCGGCTACGCTGAGCGCCTGCGCCGCTACGTCACCGACACTTCGGCGCTGCTCAACAAGGCCATCGACGACGGCAAACACGTTTTGTTTGAAGGCGCCCAGGGCACGCTCTTGGACATCGATCATGGCACCTACCCTTATGTCACCTCGTCCAACACCACGGCCGGCGGCGCCTGCACCGGCACCGGCATCGGCCCTACCCGCATCGACGAGGTAGTGGGCGTCACCAAGGCCTACACCACCCGCGTGGGCAACGGCCCCTTTCCCACCGAACTCTTGGGCGACGACGGCGAGCGCCTGCGCGAGTTGGGGCAGGAGTATGGCGCCACTACCGGTCGGCCGCGGCGCTGCGGTTGGTTCGACGCGCCCATTTTGCGCCGCGCCGTGCAGCTCAACGGCCTTACCAGCATCGCCCTCACCCGGCTCGACGTGCTCGACAGCCTGGAGACCCTCCAGGTCTGCGTCGCCTATCAATGCGACGGCGACCTCATCGAGGAATTCCCCTCCAATCCCCGCACCCTGGCGCGCTGCCAGCCCGTCTACGAAGAAATGGAAGGCTGGCGCAGCCCCACCACCCAGGCGCGCAGCCTCGACGACTTGCCCGCCAACGCCCGCCGCTACGTCGACCGCGTCGCCCAACTCAGCGGCGCTCCGGCGTCGCTGGTCTCAGTGGGCCCCGAGCGTGCCGCCACCATCTCGGTGTAGTCTCGTGCTTTTAAAAAATAACCGCGACCCCGCCGCCAAAGCCGCCGCCCTGCGCCGACTGCTGGCCGCCAAAACTGTGGTTATGCCCGGCGCCTTCAACGCCCCGGTGGCCATGCTGGCCCAAAACGCAGGCTTTGACGCCATTTACATCTCCGGCGCCGGCCTCATCAACGGCACCGCCGGCTACCCCGACATCGACCTTTTGGGCATGGACGAGATGGTGCGCGAGGCCTCCTACATTGCCAACGCCGTCGACATCCCCGCCGTCTGCGACGCCGACACCGGCTACGGCGAGGCCCTGCAGGTCATGCGCACGGTGCAGGCTTTTGAGCGCACCGGCCTGGCCGGCATCCACCTTGAAGACCAGGAGGCGCCCAAGCGCTGCGGCCACCTTGAGGGCAAAACGCTCATCTCCACTACTGCCATGCAGCGCAAACTGGCCGCCGCCGTGGAGGCGCGCCACAACCCCGACTTCTTGCTCATCGCCCGCTGTGACGCGCGCAGCGTCGAGGGCATAGACGCCAGCATCGAACGCGGCCTGCGCTACGTAGACGCTGGCGCCGACGCCATCTTTCCCGAATCGTTGCAAACGACGGAGGAATTCGGTCGCTACGCCGAAGCCGTGCAGGTGCCCCTGCTGGCCAATATGACCGAGTTCGGCAAAACACCGCATATTTCGGCCGAAGAATTCGCCGCTCTGGGCTACGCCATGGTCATTTTTCCCATGTCCACCTTCCGCGTCATGATGAAAGCGGTGGAAGGGGCCTTGTGCGAGCTCAAAGAAAAGGGCACCTTGAAAGATTATCTCGACCACATGCAAACGCGGCAGGAACTCTACGACCTGCTGCAGTACGAGGACTACACCGCAACGGACACCGAATTGGCTGCTCGCTTTCCAGAGAGCGAATAAACTTTATTAACGTCGCGTTAAATTTCCACTAAGGATCCCGCCCATGACCACTGCCGCGCCCGCATACAGCCCTGGCCTCGAAGGTGTCATCGCCGGCGAATCGGCCATCTCGCGCATTGACCTGGAGCGCAATCGTCTCATCATTCGCGGCTATGACTTAGTTGAATTGACCCAAAACGCCGCCTACGAAGAACTGGCCTACCTGCTGCTGCACGACGACCTGCCCAACCACAGCCAGTTCGACGCCTTTGACGCCCAGCTCAAAGCCGAGCGCTCTTTGCCCGCCGCCGTCCTTGACTTTTTGCGCCAGACCCCGGCCAACACCCACCCCATGACCCTCTTGCGCACCGTCGTATCGCTGCTGGCCTTCTACGATCCCGAGGCCGAAGACAATAGCCGCCAGGCCAACGTGCGCAAAACCGTGCGCCTGCTGGCCAAAATCCCCACCGCCATCACCGCCGGCCAGCGCCTGGCCGACGGCCTTGAGCCGGTGGACCCCCGCCCCGATCTCAACCAGGCCGCTAACCTGCTCTACATGCTGCGTGGCGAGCCGGCCGCTGCCTACGAGGCGAAGGCGATGAACATCTCGCTCATCCTCTACGCCGAGCACGGCTACAACGCCTCGGCCTTCACCGCCCGCGTCACCGCGTCCACCTTGAGCAATATGCACGCGGCGCTCACCGCCGCCATCGGCGCCCTGGCCGGTCCGTTGCACGGCGGCGCCAACGAGAAGGCCATGGAAATGTTGTTGGAAGTGGGCGATAGAGAAAAAGCCGAGCAGTGGGTGCTGGACGCCCTGGCGCAGAAGAAAAAAATAATGGGTTTTGGCCACCGCGAGTATAAAAACGGCGACTCGCGTGTCCCCTCCATGAAAGAAGTGGCGCGCAAAGTGGCCGCCGCCGCCGACCAGGGCCATTGGGTCGACGTGGGCCAGGTCGTGGAAGACACCATGATGCGCGAGAAAGGCATCTTTCCCAACGTCGACTTACCCTGCGCCTACACCTATTACATGATGGGCATTCCCATCCCCCTCTACACCCCCATCTTCGTCTCCAGCCGCGTCGCCGGCTGGGCCGCTCACGTCATCGAGCAACACGACAACAACCGCCTGATCAGGCCCAACCACAATTACACGGGTCCCGAGCACCGGGAATTTAAGGCGCTGGAACAGCGCCCTTAAACGCGGTTGGCCATGAGTTGGGCGCGGACCTCCTGCAGAAAGTCCTGTACTTGGTTACCGCGGTAGTCGGGGTAGGTCCACTCCAGCGGCCGGTACATACCCTTCTGATAGAGCAGAGTTACCTCGGCAAAGAGCGACGGGGCAATGCAAATGCGGTGGCCGCTGTACTTGGTGGTGGCCAGCACCAGACTTTCGATGGAAACCAGGCCGGGGTCGATATTGGCACGGCGGTGTATCTCTCCCTCGCTCTCTTCGCCCATTTGCCGCTCCAATTCCACGGTCTGCAATTTCACCTCGGCCAGCACAGCCGGGTCGACTAACTCGGCAAAACAGAGCAATTGTTTGCGCAACCCCTCGCCCATTTCCCCGACGTAATAAGACGTAAAGTCGAAGTCGTAGACGGCACTGGCACGGCGCACCGCTCCCAAACGTGTTTCGAGTTCACTTCTGGCTTCGGCCAACAGCGTCTCACTGCCGGCCATCATCGCACAGATCAGCGCCACAGGCTGCGTTTGTTGTAAATCGATGGGCATATATCTCACTCGGCGGTTTGTATATCCACTGCAAAATACATTAATCCCGTCCACCCCCCGGCGCAATACCCCGTCCATGCCCGTGCAAATCTTGACAGCCTCCGCCCGGCACCCTACTGTTTTCCCCGCACCAAACCACCTACACACTAAAGGAGTTCCCGCATGCGGCTGGAAGACATCGACACCCCGGCCCTCATCATCGACCTGGACGGCCTCGAAGACAATCTCGACCGCTACCAGAACTATTTCACCGAGCACGGCATTGGCCTGCGCCCCCACATCAAAACGCACAAATGCCTGGCCATCGCCCACATGCAAATGCAGCGCGGCGCCATCGGCATCACCTGCCAAAAATTGGGCGAGGCCGAAGTTATGCTCAACGGCGGCGTTGGCCCCGACGTGCTCATCCCCTATAATATCATCGGCCGCCGCAAGCTCGAACGCCTCACCGCCCTGGCGCGCCGCGCCCGCATGACGGTGGCCGCCGACTCGCAATACACCGTCGACGGCCTCTCCCAAGCCGCCGCCGCCGGCTCGGTCACAGTGGGCGTGATCGTAGAACTCTTTCAGGGCCGCACCGGTGTGCCCAGCGCCCAAGCCGCCGCCGAGCTAGGACAAAAAATAGATGCCGCCCCCGGCCTGGAATTGCGCGGCATCATGATCATGCCCTCCGGCCCTGACCAGCACCCCTTCATCCGGGAAACCCTCGACCTCTTCGACCGACATGGCCTGCCCCACCCCATCGTTAGCGGCGGCAGCAGCCCCTATTGCTTCATCGCCCACGAGATCCCCGAACTCACCGAATTTAGAGCCGGCGAATACCCCACCGGCGGCCTCAAACACCTGTACAATAAAAGCCACACGGTGAAACAAAACTGCCTGCGCGTCCTCAGTACCGTGGTCAGCCGCCAGCCCACCAGCGCCGTCATAGACGCCGGCAGCAAGGCCATGAGCGCCGCCGTCCGCCCCGACATAGACGTCACCAGCATGGGCTATATTGTCGAGCACCCCGACGCCCGCTTCACCGGCGCTTCCGAAGAGCACGGCAGCGTCGATTTGTCGAACTGTGCCGACCCGCCGCAAATCGGCGGTCTCGTTCAGGTTATTCCGGTGCATCCTTGTCCTTGTGTTAATGAGCACGATGAGATGTATGCAGTGCGTAAGGGGGAGGTGGAGGCGGTTTGGCCGGTGCATGCTCGGGGAAAGCTACAGTAATCGCTTCTAATTCTGAAAGGACCAACATCCATGAGCACCGAAAAAATCTCTCAAGACATCCTGGATCAACTCTTAATCCCCAGCACCGCCACCCTCACATCTGCCCTAAAAAAACACGGTCTCAACAACACCTTCATGCACGGCGTTGCCCCCCTCAAAGACGGCATGAAAATGGCCGGACCCGCCTTCACCCTGCGCTACATACCGGCGCGCGAAGACCTCGACTCGGGCGAAGTGGACAACCTCAAAGATGTGCAACGCGTTGGCATAGAACAAGTGCAGGCCGGCGATGTGTTTGTCATCGACGCACGCCAAGACACCCGCGCCGGCACTATGGGCAACATCCTCGCCAAACGCCTGCAAGTGCGGGGCTGCGTCGGCCTTGTCACCGACGGGGCCTACCGCGACAGCCCGGCCATTGTCGCCGCCGGCATGGCGGCGTATGCTGCGGCCATGAACGCCAACACCAATAAAACCATCCACCACCCCAGCGAAATCCAGATCCCCGTCGCCTGCGGCGGCGTGGCGGTTTTTCCCGGCGACATCGTGGTAGGCGACAGCGAGGGCGTGGTGGTCATCCCAGCACACTTGGCGGCGCAAGTGGCGGCCGACGCAGCGGCGCAGGAGGAAAAGGAGGACTTTCTGCTGCAGAAAATTGGCGCCGGAGCTAGTATCGTAGGTACTTATCCGCCCGACGAAAAAACCCTGGCCGAGTACGAGGAGTGGCGCAAAAACAAGAAATAAGTACTTGTTTTTTAGACTGTTCGTATTTTTTTATAAACTTCCTGAACGCCATTCCCCAGCCGGACAGGAGGTCCCGCTATGAGCAAACTAAATCTCAAGGAAGTGAATCAGAAAACGCACCCTGATGTGCCACATTGGCGCGCTCCAGGGCAGTTATCCCGCCGTTATAGAAAAGCCTGAAATCGCCCGCGCCCATATAGTGCTGTTAAACGAAGTCATGCCCTATATGGTGCACATCCTCAAATTCGCCGCCGAAATGGTGCCGCTGAGCAATAAGGTCATGGGCATGGCCAACAAAGGGTCTTCGCACCTGGGCAACGTCTCCAAAAATCTGCGCAACATCAACAACACCGCAGAAATGGCCGTCACCGAAATTCTCTCCGCCCTCGACGAAGTCGAAGACAAACTGGAGGCCATCCGCGAGGTGGCCGGCGAAGAGGCCGCCGACGCCATCGACGACGCCAGCATGCAATTGACCGCGGTCATGAGCGCCCTGTAATTCCAGGATATCACCGCCCAGCAAATCGAGGCCACCAACGCACTGCTGGCCCAATTGGACGTTGGCTTTCAAGGCCTGGTGAGCAACCTGGGCAGTGGACATCGAAGGACCCGGCATCGAGGTCAAAGAAGGCACCTACGACACCCAGGCCACCTACGACCGCGAGCGCGCCCAGGCCAAACAGCAGGAAATTGATGCCCTCGTTGAAGGAGGCCAGGACGACGAGGTGGAAGCAGAGGAGGAAGAGGAAGTGGTGGAAGAAGAAATGATGATAGAAGAGGAGGAAGAGGAACTCGTCTTGGAAACGGAAGAAGACGAAGGTGAAGAGGAAGAGGAACTCGTCTTGGAAACGGAAGAAGAGGCGGAAGACGCCGCAAAAGGTGGGGAAAACGGGGCGGCGAGCGGCGAAGTGGTCAGCCAGGAAGACATCGACGCCCTCATCGAAGGCAATTGAATCGACCGAACTTATTGGTCTCCATTCGATATTATCTTTAGCTCGCGGCCTTAAATAGCCGCGAGCTTTTTTTGCGTATGGACTGGATATTACTCGACCCATTGGAAAGTATCCGCTTATCTATTGAATTCGAAAACTTAAGCGGCCTCGTCGATGTCTAAGTGGCCGACGCCCTGCCGGACGGGTGCGATATCTGGCTTCGACATGAGAAGGCAAAAAGGTAGCAAATATCACAAAATGGCCGGTCTCTCAGGCACTTGAAAAGGACGGAGGTCGCTATATCGGCCTCATTGGAATAGTCGCCGGGAAGAAAGCAGAAGTGATACTTCATTAGTCCGGCTGGTAAGATAAATTACAAGCCCGGGTTAAATTGTGACCTCTCGCAGATATATTCTGAAAAAGTACTGAGCCTCATATAAAAGCGGAGAAATACATGGACACGCCAACCCACGGATTAATTGGGCGGGCGATCGCCAAAACCATTTGGCCCGAACAATCTGGACGGGGCATCGTAAACATGGTGACCGTCTGCAGTATCCTGCCCGACGTGGATACGCTGATCACCAGAGACGGGTTGGACTACTTGCAGACGCACCGGGGGTTCAGCCATTCTTTTGTGGGCATACTCGTCGGCTCTTTGCTGGTGGCGGCAGTCGCCAAGCGCTTCGGCCTGCGCCACCTGTCTTTTGGCCACCTCTACCTCGCCAGCCTTTTGGGCATGGCGTCGCATATTTTATTTGATTTGGTGACCACCTATGGGACGCTGATTTTCACCCCGTTTTCCAACTACCGGGCGGCTTTTGACCTGCTGTTTATTATCGATCCCTATCTGGACTTAATTTTAATCGGCGGGCTTATTGCCGGTTGGCGCATCGGCAAGCGGGGGTATCGCTGGGGCGGCGTTGTATTCGCGAGTTACATGGCCCTGTCTATTTTGGTTACCGGACTGGGGCACATCCAGTTGCGCCGTTGGGCCGCAAGTGAAGAAATTGCTATTGAGCGCGTCGCCGCAATGCCTTCGCCGTTTTCGCCCCTGCACCGGCGCGGCATGGTCGCCAGCGGGGACAAAATCTATCTGGTGCCCTTGAGCCTATTTTCGGGCGCCTACGACACGCCCGCAACGTTTGCCTCTGCCGAACACGATTCCCGTTTGCAGGAGCTGTGGCAAAGCCAAACGGGAGAGATTTACGCCTGGTTTACCCGCTATCCGGTAGTACAGGTCTTTCCGGGTGAAGAAAATTCCGCTCTATTAATTCAAGATTTGCAATTTATGATCTGCCCAGAAGGTCTGGGCCTTCTGGGCGAGTGGGCGGCGACAATGGCTACTCGTTTGCCCCCGAGTTTTCTCCAACGGCGCATCTTCTATTTAAAAGTAGACCTGGATAAGGCCGGCGGTTTGGGAGAAGTCCACTTTTTCCGATAAGGCCCATCCGCTCGTGGATAAACATTGGCAACCCAACTTCTGCGAGTTTATCTTAACCCAAGCTCGAAGGGAGCTGCCACTGTCCACGTGAAAGCCCCAGGCCACCTCTCATCTCATATTCAGCAGACCTTCTTTCCCGCCTGATTCAGCGGACAGCGGGCGACAATTAGGAAGAAGGTATGCCATGCAACTTCCCCCCAGACACAACCTGCGCACCTGGCCAACCAGGCCAAGGCTCTGCACAAAGCCCACCGCGACGGCGATGCGGCCGCTGCGCAACGGCTGCAAGCAAATCTGCCCCGTTTCACCTCAATTTCCACAGAAGAAATAATCAGGGCGGAACTCAGCTTGCAGGAAGCGCAACACGTGCTGGCCAAGGAGTACGGATTTGCCCACTGGAACGATCTCTGACAACTTATAGAGAATAACCATGGGCAAAGGCGGCACTAAGCCCCAGAGAAAAGTCTCTACCAGCCGACGCCCCGGCCTCATCCCTTTACTTGACGCAGCCCATCCCTCTATTCACATTATATACATCTGTAACCGAGACCTATCCACCAAGGAGAGTAAGCCCAAATGGCCACGTCCTATTCCAGCAAAGATTATCCCGACTACACCAGCGATGGCAAATACCGCGTTATCGGCACCCGCCCGGTGCGCCACGACGGCGTCGACAAAGTGACCGGCCGCGCTATCTACGGCGGCGACGTGCGCTTGCCCGACCTGCTCTACGGCAAAGTATTGCGCAGCCCCCACCCCCACGCCAACATCCGCTCTATCGACACCTCCAAGGCCCTGGCCCTGCCCGGCGTGCACGCCGTGGCCACCGCCG
Organism: uncultured bacterium; assembly: GCA_964012055.1. Classification (GTDB taxonomy): domain Bacteria; phylum Latescibacterota; class UBA2968; order UBA8231; family UBA8231; genus CAXGRO01. Next base: position 162 of record CAXGRO010000037.1, on the reverse strand, counting down.
CCGACCTAGTAGAAACCGTCGACAAGGTGTCGGACATCGGCGAAACCCACGTCAACATCCGCGAACTGGCGCGCAACTCGCTGGCCTCCGACAAAGTGCTCTACAAGGGCCACCCCGTCGCCGCCGTCGCCGCCGTCAGCCCGCACATCGCCGAAGAAGCGC
>CAXGRO010000036.1:0-17968 GCA_964012055.1 uncultured bacterium | reverse complement strand
TTCATTACCCTCTCTGCCGCAGGACGCGGCAGAGAGGGTAATGCCTCGGAGCCGGCCAGGGATGGCCGGCGAGAATGAGCGAGGGACCCACCCCTAACCGCGCAACAACGTCACGCCCCAACACTCCTGCAAACGTCAAGACCCAAGCTCCTCTCCAACCTCCACAATCACCTCCCGCATCACACCCACCGTCTCCTTCACCTCTGCTTCGTTTATCGTAAACGGCGGACTCACCGCAATATGATCCCCCGCCACCCCCTCAATCAAACCCGGCGCCCCCGGCATAATCAACACACCGCGATCAAACATCTTGTTGACCACCATCGCCGTCACCCCACGGCCCACATCAAACGGTTCGCGCGTTTCTTTGTTGGCGACAAACTCGGCGCCCAACAACAGGCCCTTGCCGCGCACCTCGCCGACAATGGGCAACTCCTCCAGCGTCTTCATCTGCTCCAGCATCAAATCGCCCATGTGGGCGCATTGCTCCACCAGGTTGTTGTCTTGAATGTAGTTTTGCACCGCCAGAGCCACGGCGCACGACAGCGGGTTGCCGCCGTAAGTGTGGCCGTGTACGTACTGAGTTTCCCTCTTGTAGATGGCGTCGTAAATGCGCTCGTGTACCAAAGTGGCGGCAATGGGGGTGTAGCCGCTGCTCAGGCCCTTGCCGGTGGCCATGATGTCGGGTGTCACGTCCCAGTGCTCAATGCCAAAGTTTAAACCTGTGCGGCCAAAACCGGTCACCACCTCGTCGACAATCATGATAATATTGTGGCGGTCGCAGATTTCGCGGATGGCCGGAAAATAGTCTGGCGGCGGCGTCACGCCGCAGGCCGACGTGCCCATCACCGGCTCGGCGATAAAGGCGGAAATATACTGGCTACCCTCCTGGTGAATGACGCGCTCCAACTCCTCTGCGCAGCTGAGCTGGCAGGCGTTCTGCGTTTTGCAGTAGGGGCAGCGGTAGGGGTAGGGCGGCGTGATGTGGGGGAAATCCAGCAAGTAGGGGCCGTAGTCTTTGCGCCAGGGGCTGCGGCCCGACATCGACAGCGCCCCCACCGTATTGCCGTGCCAGCTCTGCCAGCGCGTAATCACCTTGTGCTTTTGCGCATTGCCGGTCTCCACGTGGTATTTGCGCGCAATCTTCATCGCCGACTCGGTGGCCTCGGACCCCCCCGAAATAAAAAACGCCTTGTTCACCCCTTCTGGCGTCAAGGTGTTAATCTTGTCGGCCAAATCAATCTGCGACTGGTTGATAAAACGGCTGTAAGTAAAACACACCTTGGAAGCCTGCTCGGCCATCGCCTCCACCACCTCTTTAACCCCGTGCCCAATGCTCACCACGTGCACTCCCGCACAGGCATCCAGATAACGCTTCCCCTCCGTATCGTACAAATAAATCCCTTCCCCGTGCGAAATCTGCTGCCACTTATCTTTGAGAACCCGGTGAAAAATCCCCTCCGCATGCTGACTATCTACCATACTCTGACTATCCACCATCATTTCCTCCATATAGTAGTTCAATATATACGACCAGCGCAGTAACCACCCAATCTCGCCCCAAGCCCACGCCACCCAAAACCCAGCAAGCCAATATACACCCTCCACCCCCCCCCAGTCCATTTCCCCAATAACCCGAACCAAAAAATGGCCCGGGAAAAGCACACTCACTCTCCCAGGCTAGATGCCTCCCCTCAAGTCCTCTTACTCACTCTATCTGTATTTGTCCACTCCGACGCTTGGGAATATCTTATGGAGCAAACTTTCCCTCTCTCGATGAGGAAATAGATCCGTGCCCCAAGAGGACAACAGGGAACAAACGCCCAATCAATGGACTGTCTTGCAACCACTGCGAAAAGTGGTGGAAGACATGCGAGACTTGGACCACATCGAAAAAATCCTGCTGGCACTGCGCCAGAGCTTGCAACAACAGGGCGTTTCCTTTCTCAGCTGCGGCATCGGCCTCATCCAAACCCCCAAGCTGCCGCAAAGGGTACAGAACTTTATACTGCGCGGCGCAGAATTCTACAGCGAAGAAATCGAAAGTCCTTTGCTGGTGGACATCTGGCGCGCCGGCGTGCCAAACTACCGCCGCGACCTCGAAGCAGAGGACGTCCACGGTGAAGGAAAAGCACTTGAAGCCACCTACAGACAAACCGTGCGCTCGGTGCTGGACATCGCGTTCTCGCACGGCACGCTGGCCGTCAACAGCACCTGGGCCAATGCATTTTCGCCCGCAGACATCGCCTTCTTGCAAGAACTGGCGCAAATTTTATCCCAAGCCTTCACCCGAATGGAACAATCGGGCGTCCTCATGGTCAGCGCCCTGGCCAAAGGTTATAAGACCGACAGCGGCGTCCAAACTCGACGCCTGGACGCATTGGAAAAAGACGCCGGCATCGAATTGGACGACTTCGCCGCGCTGGCCCGCAAGGCCACTCTGGAATTGCGCAAGAGTACGCAATTTGCCGCCGCGGTAAACGACATTCTGGCCCTCATGCGTCACCGGGGGCTCAACCTCAACTCGGCCGCCTTCTTCCTCTTGGATCATCAATCCCTGAAAGCACAGCACTACACCCTCAACGCCCTGGGGCCGGGGGAGCGGATCACCCTCTCCCAGAACATGGCCGAGCACGTGGTGTGGACCAGCGACAAACCACACATGTGGCGCGACTCCGGCGACGACGGTTTTCTCTGGTATTTGTCGGTGCCCGCGACCACCGGCGTAATGACCGTTTCCCAGCGCCGCAGGGAAGCTTTCAATCCCAGGGAACAACAACTCATACAGCGCCTGGCCGACGCCCTCAATGTCTTGCTCGTCCGCTACCAGGATCTTCACACCCTGGAAATGGAAAGAGTGCAGGTGTTCCAACTCGACTCCGATCTGGTGACGCTCTACGACGGCAGCTACGACCTCTTTGGCACCGACCCGGACGAAGTGGTGCGCAACATTATCGACCTGATCACGGCCAAATTAGACTTCGACCGCGCCGGCGTATTTCTGCTCGAGGCAGAAGACGACCTGCTGCGCGGCACCTGGGGGACGTACGAGCAGGGCGCCGTCGTCCCCATTCCCAACACCGTATTTCCCCTCCATCCAAAAGACCCCGAAACCCTCTCGCAGATCGCCCAGGTGGCGCGCGGCGATCTCGAGTATTTCCTGACCCAACATCTGGACCAGTGCGACAACCCCAATAGTACAGAAGGCAATATCAGAACCAGCGTCGCCGTGCCCATGCGGGTGGGCCAGCGCATTATCGGGACGCTGGCGGCAGACAATTACTTTACCGACCAACCCATCGACGAAAGCCAGATTCATCCGCTGATGGTGCTGGCCAATCAGGGCGCCGTAACCCTGGAACACGTGCGCCTCTTCAACGAACTGCAAGACAGCGAAGAGCGCCTGCGCCAGTCGCAAAAAATGGAGGCCATCGGCCAGCTCACCGCCGGGGTGGCGCACAACTTTAACAACGCCTTGCAAATTGTCACCATGTGCCTGGAAATCGCCGCCCCCCTGGTGTCGGGCGCCGCCCGGCAGTGGATCACCCAGGCCGACGACGACGCCCAGCGAGCGGCCGACGTCGTTGAGCAACTCATGCTCTTTTCGCGCAAGAGCGCCGAGAGCGCCTTTACACCGGTGGAGATCGTGCCCCTCATCAACCACACCGTGGACGCGTGCCGCAAAATGTTCGACCGCAAAATAGACGTAGTGGCGCGCTCCAGCGCCGCCCCCGTGACCGCGGGCGAGGCGGCGCAATTGCGGCAGGTTTTCCTCAACCTCTGCCTCAACGCCCGCGACGCCCTCGAAGGGGTAGACGACCGCCTGCCGGTGCTGCGCCTCGAAGTAGACGCGGTGGACATCGACGACGACCGCGAAAGAAGACGGCAGGGTCTTGCCCGCTGGACCCTACGTGCGGGTGCAGGACAACGGCGTGGGGATGGACGCAGAAACTCGGCAGCGCATCTTCGACCCGTTCTTCACCACCAAAGAAGTGGGCAAGGGCACCGGGCTGGGCCTATCGACGGTGTACGGCATCGTCCAGCAGCACGACGGCTGGATCGAATGCGCCAGCGAGCCGGGGCGGGGCACCACCTTCTCGATCTATCTGCCGGCCATAGATTCTGCCGGCGAGCGGACCTCTGCAGCGACGGCCGACTACCAGATGGACGGCACGGAGACCATTCTGCTGGTCGAAGACAAAACCCTGCTCTCTTCCGCCCTCAAGCTCACCCTGCAAAACTACGGCTACACCGTGCTGGAGAGCGCCGACGGCGAGCACGGCCTGGAAGTCTTCAGCCGCCAGCCCAGCGCCATAGACCTGGTGGTGCTCGACCTGTCTCTGCCGTGCCTGTCGGGTCGCCAGTTGCTGGCCCAATTGCAAGAAATAGACCCGCAGATCAAAGTCGTCATCTTCTCGGGCTACGAGGCGCCCCCGGAGCAATTCCCCCAGGTCCAGTGTATCCTGCAAAAACCTGTAAAAGGCGAAGAGCTGTGCCGCGTCGTGCGCCAGCTTCTGGACGCCAATTAGACCACACATCTTTGCGACGAGGACAAAAAATGAAAGCCATTATCGTAGGGCTGGGCGGCCGCGGCCAGGGCTGGCTGCGCGACTGCCGCCAGCACCCCGAGGTAGAAGTGGCTGCCTGCGTTGAGCCCAACCCGGACAATAAAAAACGCGCCGTCGAACAACTCGAAGTGCCGCCCGAGCAACTCTACGCCAGTTTGGAGGCGGCCATCGACGCCGTCGACGCCGACTTTGTGGTCGACATTACGCCGCCAGCGGCACACGTGCCCATCGCCCTCACCGCCTTTGCGGCGGGTCTGCACGTCATCGGCGAAAAACCCATGAGCGACGACTACCAGGAAGCCAAGAAAGTGGTGGCGACCGGGACCAAGCACGGGCTCAAACACATGATCACCCAAAACTACCGCTTTAACGGGCTGCCGCGCACCACTCGTCGCCTGCTCCAAGAAGAGCTCATCGGGCCGGTGGGACAGCTCGACGTCTCCCTCTACGTCAACTGGGCCGACAACCCGGGCAGCCACTACGTCACCGAGCCCTATATGTTTCTCACCGACATGGGCATCCACCACTTCGACATGATGCGCTACACCCTAGATGTCGACCCGCTCAGCGTCCACGCCGTCACCTGGAATTTGCCCTGGGGCTGGCACCAGGGCGACGCCTGCCAGCACATCCTCTTTCGCTTTGCCAACGGCGTGATGGCCACCCACCACGGCGTCGGCTGCACCGTGGGGCACGTGCCGGCCGGTCACAACGGCGAGTGGCGCTACGAAGGGCCCAAGGGCACGCTCACCTGGGAGGGTTTTTCGCTCTTCCACACCCACGCCCACAAGGCCGACCCGCCCGTGCGCGCCGAGCTAGACCTAGATGGAGACGACAGCGGCGAGCTCAACCCCGTGCTGGTGGAGTTTGTCGACGCCCTCAAAGAAGACCGCGCGCCCGAGTGCAACGCCGAAGACAACCTCAAGTCCATGGCCATGGTTTTTGCCGCGCTCAAAAGCATTGAGGAAAAGCGCGAAGTGGAACTGGCCGAGCTGTGAGCGCCGCTCACCTGGCGGCCATCTCCCCCGCGCCCTAAAGCAGGAGCTAATTCAATCCCATGATCACAGACCCCCCACTGCTCAAAGTGCGGCGCAACTTTCCCCGCGCCCCGGCGGCCACCCTGCGCGCCCTGCACCACGTGCCCACCGGCTTTGTGGTCGACTGCATGGACGGCCGCGGCGCTTTGGACTACCACATCAAACCACTCGACCAGACCAACTGCAAAGTCGCCGGCACCGCCCTCACCTGCCACGCCGGGCCGGCCGACAACCTGGCGGTTTTTGCCGCCGTCGAAGTGGCCCAGCCCGGCGACGTGATCGTGGCGGCGGCCGACGCCTTTACCCAGGCCTGCGTCACCGGCGACTTGCTCTTGGGCATGGCGCGCAACCGCGGCGTCGCCGGCTTTGTTACCGATGGGCTGGTGCGCGACGTCGAGGGTATTCTCTCCGTCGGCCTGCCCACCTTTTGCCGCGGCGTCACGCCCAACTCGTGCGTGCGCAACGGGCCGGGCACGGTGGGCTTGCCCGTCACCATGGGCGGCGTTTCTATAAACGCCGGCGACGTGGTGGTGGCCGACCAGGACGGCGTCGTAGTGATCCCCCAACAACAACTGAGCCAGGTCCGCGACACCCTGGTCCAGGTCAAAGAGGCCGAGGCCGAACTGGCCCGCCAGGTGCGCCTGGGGCGCGACAACCTCGATTCGATTAGAGATTTGCTCAACTCCGAGCGCACCCAATATCTCGACTGAACGGCGCCGGCGCTGTGAAAACTTTATGAAAATTTGCCGCCGCGTTTTATCTTTAAACGTCTGTCATCTCTGACGGAGGGAAAATCACATGAAACGCTGCCTCTTATATGTCGTGTGCCTGCTGCAATGAACCGCCTGCTCCGACGACGCTCTGGACCAAGACCTGCTCACCGGCCCTGCCGGCGAGCGCCTCGACGTGGGTCTGCTTCTCGCCCTATGCCTTTGTCGACATGGACGTCAAAAGCAGCGCCCGCATTATCGAATCGCAGGCCAACGAATTTTTTCCCGGCGTGCACACCTTTTTCGAGGGGCCCGAGCTGGCCGACGACCGGGCCGAGGGCAGCGCCAGCGGCATCGGCGATCTCATCTTTAGAGCCAAGTACCAGATTGCGCAGGACAAAAAGCTTCACCTTGCCGGCACCGCCCTGGTGCAATTGGGCACCGCCGACGCCGACGATTTTTTGGGCACCGGCGAAACCGCCGTGCGGCCCTTTTTGATCTTGTCGCGCACTTTTGGCAAGACCACCCCGCACCTCAACATCGGCTACGAATTTAACCTCGATTCCAACGAGCACAGCGCCCTCGAATACGCCCTTGGCTTTGACACCGGCACCAACCGCTACACCCTGACCGCCGAACTGCTGGGCAGCCACGAACTGGACGGCGACGGCATTGGCGACGACATCGTCGACACCGCCTGGGGCGTCAAGTGGAATCCGCACCGCCAATTATTGCTGGCGCTCAACGCGCGCTTGCCACTCAACGACGCGGGGCTGCGCGCCCCGCTCACCACCACGCTCAGCATCGAGCACACTTTTTAATAGATAGATGATCGCCACTTTTATTCATAGGGGGCGTCGCGCCCCCCACCTCTGCCTGGCGCTGGCCCTGCTCGTACAGGGGTTGCTGTGGGTCCACCCGGCCCCGGCACAGACCATCGCCGTGATAAAAAGCCGCGACCTGGCCACCTTTGATCAAGTTATCAAAGGAGTAGTGGAGGCCTGCGCTCAGGAGATAGCCTGAAGACGGTGCCAGAAATGGGGGCGATTTCTCCCCGCTCATCCACGCCCCATAGCCCGCGCAAAAGGTCTTGCTCAGAATCCCGCAGAAAAATGCCTGCCCGGTCAAAGCCCATGCGATTTATAACCATGCGGATGATATTTTGCGCCACCTCGTCTTGGGTATTGCCGGACAGTTCGTAACTGCCGTCGTACAAGGCCAGCAAGTCTTTATCCACTTGCACGATTCTGGTCTCTGCCGCCTCTAGTTTGTGCAGATCTCGGTGACGCACGACCAGCGCTTCAAAACAATGGGCGTGCTGCTCAAACAGGGTTTGCTCAGCGTTTGAAAACGCCGTACTGCGCCGCTCGGAGATCACTGCAACCCCCAGCGCTGTCGAAACAGCAAGATACCACAGGGGTTCCTCGGAAGAGGTATCTTTCCAGGTACTCGGTGCCGCAGGCGTAACGAAGGGAATCATAGCGCGCGCCTGGGTTGGCGATAGCACATTCCTCCCTATGGGGCCAGGGTGGAGAAAGTAGTGCAAGATCTCCCGGTCGGTCTGGTCTGTGAGATAGATTGAGAACGCCGAGAAGGACAAACCGGCCGCGCGCATATGCGCCATCATTTCTTCCGCCAGGCGCAGCCGCATCGTCGGCACCCTGCACAGCCAAAGGCGGCCTCACTCAAACAACTTCACCCAATCCAGATAACTCTGCGCCACCCGCCCCGGCTCCCTCTCGCTGCGCACCACAAACCCCGGCACCTGGGCCCGCCCGGTGGGCGCGTCCGCGTGGCAGTAGCGCAAATCCAAACTCCACCGCACCCGCTCCGAAGTATTGGGCACCGAGCGGTGCATGGTGCGCTGCTGCAGTAGCAGCCCGCCGCCATAGGGCACCGGACAATCCACCACCTCGTGCGCCGGTAAATGCGCATCCCGCACCCCGTTGTAATAGCCCAGGCGCTCGTGCGGCAAAACCGCCCATTTGTGGCTGCCGGGCATCACCTGCAGCGCCCCCGTCTCCATGGTCGCGTCCATCAGCGGAATCCAAAAATTTACCATCATGGTGTTGTCCACCTCGCGGCTGAGCAGGCCCCCGTCCTGGTGCCAGGGCACCACCGTGCGCTCCTGACGGGGCAGTTTGGCGCGCGAATTGAACTGCGGGTGTGCCAAAATTTCGGGCCCGACAAATTGCTCGACAATGTCCACCAGGCTGGGGTGCGTCCACACCGCAAACATGCCCGCCGTCTTGTGGTCTTTGCCCGTGCCCAACTCCCACAACTCTTCGTAGTCGTCCGAGGCGGCACACAAGAGGGCCAGGCGGCGGTCAAAGGGCGCGTCCGGATACAGTGCGCGCAACTTGCCGACAGCGTACTGTTCCTGCGCTTTGGCTTCGATCTCCTCTTCAAATTCGCCGATGAGCGGGTCGAAAACCTCGGTGGCAATCAGGTCTTCAACGACCACGTAACCCTCTTCGAGAAATTGCTCTTTCTGTTTTTTATTTAGCATGGCCCCATGCCTTTAAAATAGATGCGCTCTGCCGTACCCCCTAAAATCCACTCCTTGTCGGGGGCGGTGAAGAAGGGAATCAGGTCCTTCATGATCAGCAATTCGTAGGCGTTGGCGTAAATCAGGCGCCTGGGCCCAAAGGTGTCGTAAATGCGCTCCAGGTAGGGCCACATATCGTAAAACGGCGGCGGCTGGCGCGACGGGTTGTGCAGCGAAGTGCGAATGTAGACGTTGGCAAAGCGGTTTAAATCGAGCAGCGGCTCAATGCCCTCGTCGTCGGGGCGCGAGATGTCGATCATGGCCAGGTGGTCGATGACCACGTTGACCCCGGGAAAACGCGCCGCCATGTCAGCCACCTGGCCGATCTGATGCGGCCTCAAAAAGACGTTAAAGACGGCGTCCAATTCTTCGGCCTTGCGCCACAGCGGGTAACACACCGGGTCGCTGAGCCACACCACGTCGGGGTCGTAAATGGGACTCAAGCGCAGACCCGCCAGGTGTTCTTCTTTGAGGGCGCGCTCCAGCCGCGCCGGGTTCTGCGGGTCATCGGGGGCGTGCAGGCGGTGGCCCACCAGTAGGCCGATGCCAGCAAATTTGTCGGGGTAGGTCGCCACGCAGTGGCTGGTATAGGAGTTGTTGCGGCCGTAGTAACACACGTGGCTGATCACGGTTTTGTCGATGCCGTAGGCTTGCATGAGGGCGAGCAAATATTCGGCCGACTCTTCGTAGGTGGGCATGCTAGACAGGCAGCTAGACACTTCTATGTCGATGGCAAAGCGCGGGTCGTGCAGCACCCAGGCGTGTTCGGCGGCGTCGATGATGGGCGGCATGGCGGGCCTTTCTAGCAAATTTAATGGGGTCGGTGTACTTACTTTTTAAGCAAGTTCTCCAACCCACTTTTGGCAACCAGGTCGTCGGGATTGAATTTGAGAACGCGCCGGTAAGCAACCAGCGCTTTATCGACCTGGCCGCTTTGCTCAAACAGCACACCGACTTGGGCGTACTCGGACCAGTAGTCGAAATTGGCGGGATCGAGCGCCACGGCCGCATCAATGGCCGTGTGCGCCGCATCGGCCTCGCCCATTTGCCAGTAAGCGCGGGCCAGGGTGAACCAGGCGTGCCGGCGCTCGGGTTGCTGGGCGATGACCGCCCTAAGCGGAGCGCTAGCCTGGTGCCACTGTCCCTGCTTGAACAGCAACATTCCAAGGTTAAAATTGGCACTCGCATAGTTTGGGGCGATGCGCAGCGTCAGCCTATAGTGGTAAATCGCTTTCTCTATTTCGCCCTGATCGATAAAGGCATTGCCCAATTGATTATAGGCCGAATAGAGATTCGGATTGAATTTTAGCGCTTCTTCGCAGAGCCGGATTGCTTCGGCCAACTCGCCCTGCTTTAAGCGTATTTTGGCCAGGTCGGCATACGCTATTGCGTCGGTCGGATATTCTTGTGCAATTTTCTGGTACACTTCTACGGCCTCCTGCAGCTTACCTATAGTTGCGAAAATTGCGGCCATATTGCTCAGAGCAAAGCGATAGTTCGGCTGTAGATTTAGGGCGCTAGCGTAGTACTAGAGCGCCTTCTGGTATTGCTCCAGCTCATGGTAAACCGTTGCCGTTTTGGCATGATATTCGGCTATGGTCGGTTTAAGTTCGGTGGCGATCTTATAATTTTTTAGTGCCTTTTCATACTCTTTTCGTTTGAGGTACGCATCGCCGATTCTATTATATGCATGGTCATTGTTGGGATCGGATTCTAGTCCTTTCCCATAAGCTGCAAGCGCTTTGTCCGTCTGCCCGGCGCCCTGGTATAGGGCGGCGAGTTGGAAGTAGCGATGGGAGTTGGGAGGCACGGCAAAGAGAGCATGGTCGCTATAGTTGTTGTCCGGGTGAATGATATACAATAGCTCAGCGCCGTTGGCCCGAACCGTGTGAAGAACCTTGCCCGGTACATTTCGATGCGCGTCAAAGTGCGTGGTCACCAAGTAGAGATCTGCCTCCCAGGGCGCGCTGGGATATTCGTATAGGTTCGAGTCAAACATATACCACACGTGTTGCGATACGCCGGCGATGCGCACCTTGCGGGGCGGGGGGTGCTGCTCAAAGTAATTCTTAACCCACCGGATCCCCTGGGTGTAGCTGTGATGGTAATAATCGGTTTCGTACAGGGCCGATGCCCGGGTGGTGCCGCCGCCGAAGAGGCGGTTAAAGTAGACGTACTCGTTGGGATGCAGGCCGACCATGTCCCACAAGGTCAGGGTCAACAATGCGCCCATTGCGATGCCCGCCGGCCACCGGATCTTTGGCACTCGAGAGACCACATAGCCAACGCACACCGCACAGAGGACGGCCAGCAGGACTATGGCGAACAGCAGGTGCCGGATACCATTGCACAGCGGCGCCTGGGTGAGAACAACCATGGCGATCGGGAAGAACGCGCCGAAGGCCAGCAGGCCTCGCTGCAGGGCCAGCAGACGGTCTGCCCCCTCCCAACCTTTTAGTCTAGCCACTACGGCAAAAACGGCACCGCCGAACAAGCCCAAAAGCAAGAATTCGGGCAGCGTGATGAGCAACCACTTGGGCGCATAATACCAGGGTACCTGGGTGCTGTTTACATAAGCGCCTTCAAAGAAGGTGGCGATGTCGTAGGGAAATTGCGAAAAGCGCAGAAACGCTTGCAAGGGGCGGATCAGCGGATCCAGCTGAGCCCAGGGCCAAAACGCGAGCATGATGCAATAAGCGATGGCGGCAATGGAGATCACCTGCAAAAGGTAACTTTTATCAGGGGAAGGTAGACGGCGGCATCGCGCCGGGCTTGCTGTTGGTGGACGAGCTGAAAATAACGCAGCGCATAAAACAGCCCCAGGTAGCCCACCAGGACAAAACCGCCCACGCGAATACCCAGACTTAACCCCAGCGCCAGGCCCGTCTTCCAGATCAAAGCGCGCGGCAACTGCGGCAGATGCCCCACCCCCTGGAGGATGTAATATGTGCTCCACAGAAAAGCGATGGCGAAGGGAATGTCCTTGTGGTTAAAAAAGGCGTGGCCGTAGTATCTGGGCGGCAACACCAAAAAGAGGGCCGCTGCAAACCCAACCCAACGATTTCCCAGCAGCCCCCCCAGCTTATAAGCGCCGACCACCCCAATGAGTCCCACCAGCGCGTTGCACAGGTGGCGCGTATCGTGCAGTCCTAGCGGAGATACCAGCGTGACGAGGTGGACCAACGCGTCGTAAAACCCGCCGTAGAGCCAGATATTGGCGCGAGTGAAGATGCCCCGCTCTTGAAAGAGCGTTTCGTACCAGACGTAAACGCTTTCCCCGTAGTCGATGTGGCCGGCTTCGTCGGGGTTGACCCCGTATTTGGGGAAAGTGGTTAGAATAAGGAAGGCGTAGAGGAGGAGGAGATAGAACAACCCCTGCCACAGTTCCAACTGGCGTCCCAACAGGGAGATCCGCTGGCCGGGATCTCGCTTGGTTGCGGTAACGGACGACATAGTTATTATTATTTTTCCTACAAGAAATTAAATGCTCCGTACGGATCGTACCCCGGCATTATGTGTCCGTGTTGCCGGCCCACAACCAGCTTTTCCCCGTCCGTAAAACCCTCCGGCCGGCCGGCCAGTATCTCGATCAGTCGCTGTCGCCAGGGCGCCGCCTTGTCCTCTCCTCCTTCTTGCAAAACGAGGTCGCGCTCCTCGTGTGGGTCGCCGTCCAAATCAAACAGATGTTCCCGTCCCGTTTGCGTGTACCACACGTATTTAAAGTGCCCGTCGGTAAGAAAGTGATTGCCGTCCTCGTATGCGTAACACCCCGAGTGCTCGCCGTGCAGCACCTCCCGCACGCCGGTTGCCTCGCCGCGCAACACCGGCATTAAACTCTTGCCGGTGCAAGTGGCGGGTACATCGACGCCGGCCGCATCTAAAATCGTCGGCATGACGTCCTGCAAGCCCACCGGGCGCTCGCACACCACTTCCTGGGGCAGGCCCCAATTTGTGGGGCCGCGCACAATGAAGGGCACCCGCGCCGACGCCTCGTAGGGCCAGGTCTTACGAAAGCGGTGGTGGTCGCCCAGCATCTCGCCGTGGTCCGAGGTGTAGAGCACCAGACAATCGGACAACTGTCCGGCGAACTGCAACAGGCGGCCGATCTGGTCGTCGATAAAATTGACCATGCCGTAATAGGCCGCCCGGGCGCACTGCATGTCGTATTCGCCCAGGTGAATCTTAGATGCGTTGGGGTTGAGGCCCTTCTGCGGGGCGTCGAATTCAACGGCCCAATCGCCCACCACCGGCGCCGGCAACTCCCGGTGTATATAGCGCTCGTAATAGGGCGCCGGCGGCGTTAGCGGCGGGTGCGGGTCGATGAACGAAATGTTGAGAAAAAACGGCGCGCTGGGGTCGCGCTTCTGCATAAACTCCATGGCCCGATCGACGCACCAGAAGGTGTGCATTTGCTCCTCGGGCAAGTGGTGCGGCCGGCCCACCCAGCCATTGGACGAAACGCCGTGCGCCATCCCCGGGTGCACTGCGGTGTGGCCGTGGTGTTGTTCCAGCCAGTCGACGTAGTCGTTGGTTTCGCCGCGGGTGGCATCGGCCAATTGCATGTGCTCAAAGCCGTAGCGCTTACGCGCCGGGCTCAGGTGCAGCTTGCCGATCATCTCGGTCTGGTAGCCCGCCCGGGTCAACTCGCCGGCCAGGGTGTGGGCCGGGTTCCACTCGGCGCCGGCAAACCCCACCACGCCGTTGGCCGCCGGCGCCATGCCGCTCATCAAAGTGCGCCGCGCCGGAATGCAGCTGGGGCATTCGGAGTACCCGTGGGTAAAGTGCGCCCCCGAGCGCGCCAAAAAATCGAGGTTGGGCGTCTGCAACACCGCCGGCGCATGCGGATCTAAACCAACGCAGTCACCGCGCTGCTGATCGGTGGTAATGAGAATAATGTTCGGACGTTTTTCCGGCATGGTGCGTGTCCCTTTTTTATCTGCGCTACTTATCGAATCCGGCGCAACCAGTAAGAGGTGTGGTGATATTTTTGGGCGACAAATCTACATCTCATACCAACATATATTTTAAACGCCGTGAATTCTACGCCAACGTACATTGAGCGTCGAAGTCCCCCCTATCCGCGTCCCAGGCAAACGCCCACTTCCCCTTCAAATCTCACTTCCATCAGAACCGATTGCGCACCATAGTCTCACTGCTACCCTCTCCCAACCGTATCCGCTTCACCGCAAGAGAAATCCGATTCTCTTCATCCAGCGCCTCCCAATACGTATCGAGCATCTCCTCGGCAGACCCGCTGCACGGCAACAAGAGCGGCTCACCGCTAAAATTCGGCAGAGGGTTGCCGTCCCCTTCATACGTCGTAAGGCACAGGCCCAAACCGGGCGGCGGCAGGGCCGGGCGGTAAGTGAAGCGATCCGTGAGTTGCGGGTCGGCCGGATTCGCCTTTAAGATGCTCAGCGCCAATTGCAGCGGTTGGCGTGAGTCGAGCATGGCGCTGATGCGCGGCGTGAAATTGGGGGCGTCCGGCTCGCGCTCGCGCGTCGCCAGCGCCGCCTCAAAGGCCCCGCCGTTTTGCAGCGTCTCGTAGATAGTGCGCGTCTGGTCGCCGTTACTGACCAGGTAAATACCGCCCAGCTCCAGCATGGCTTCGTAGATGATCAGGCTGGGGGCTTCGACCTGGCTGGCGTCGACCGGCTCGGTGCGCAGCGCGCCGTCGGCCGCCACAAAGCGCCGGTTGCGGCTGTGCTCGCTGCGGCCCATAATCCAGTAGAGCATCAGCCACTCGGCGTCGGCCGTGCGCCCCACCACCAGCCCCCTGCCGGGGTAGGCGTTGCGGCGCAAATGGCGATCGAAGTTTAACTCGGCAAGTTCGGTAATTTCCATAAGTGTCTTGTCCCCTATTGGGCGTTTGCCCTATCTCCATTGGCTGAGTGCAGCTGAAACGATCTCGACGCCCGTTGCAACAGGCGATTCGTGCGGCGCGCTTCTCCTCACATAAACCGCAGGCCGCGCTGGTTGCGCAGCGTGCGGTCGGGCGCCGGCACGTATTCCTCGTCCGGCAAGCCGACCAATTGGCCGTCTTTGAGCCATTTTAAATCCTCGCCGTAGAGCTCGTCGATCAGCAGACGCGTCAGGCGTTGTTGCACCTCGGCGTGCGACGCCTGACCGGCCAAATCGACGCACTCGCGCGGGTCGGTTTCCAGGTCGAACAGGTGAAATTGATTGCCCACCGGGTGGTAGATCAACTTGTACTGCTCGGCGCGCAACATGCGCATGGCCGCCAACCCCTGGCCGTGCTCACCGTAGAGGTTTGCCTCCTCTGCGATCCCGCCAGCGACAGGCGATCGACGTGGGTGGGTATTTCAACGCCGGCCAAATCCAACAACGTCGGCATGAGGTCGGCAAATTCGGCCAGGCGGTCGTCCTGGGTACCGGCACCCAGGCGCGCATCGGCCTTGGTAGGCGTCATCACCACCGGATGCCCCGCCGCCCCCAACAGCGACCCGCTCCAATGATCCGTACAAATCAACAACACATTAGGTCGTTCCATCCCTGCTGACATAAACCCCCCGGCGCCTATGCCACATTCCCCAAGTGACATATCCTAAGCGCAGTCATTTCGCGCCCCGCGGAGATCGTGTAGGGAAGATCGTCCCAGAGCGAATGCGGAGCCAAAGGACCTCGGAGCCCGGCAGGAGCTGGACGAGAGCCAAAGGCCGCCAATACTTAAGAATTGAGCGTCATAAGCGAGGGACGGTCTTCCCTACACGACCGTCCTACCCCTAGCTAAACCCAAAACCTCCCATCCGACCAACCACATACAAACCTTAATATCACTCCCCCACCCTCCACATGCAAATCAACCCACATTCATCCATAGATCTTCCTCCAAACCCCACCAAATATCACCCCCTATCACCCACAACGATTGTTGATAAATACACAAAAACAGATGATTATAAAGGGTCTTGCTAACAACAATACTGTGGACAGTTTTTCGATTTTGAGCGGATTTTTGTACGGTTGAAATTCGTAAGTGATTATTTATCAACAAGTTACAAACTTCAATGTCTACTTGTCTAAGCCGTTATTTATCAATAACTTACAAAAAGTGTCCCCAGTATTGTAACAACGCCTCTTTTAAAAAAATCACCTTTTATTGTTTCTATTTTAGCTCAAAGGAGATTCCCATGGTAAAATCGACCCTATTGACACTGCTCGCGCTCACCCTAGCCGCCTGCGGCCAAACCCAGGACGCCCCCAGCCCCCCAAAAGGAAACCCAGGCGGCCGCAGTCGCCCAGGAAAGCTCCTTTGACATCAATAAAGACGAAAGCGGGCGGGCCCTGCGCGGCCACGACGCCGTCGCCTACTTTACTCAAGGAGAGCCGGTCGTGGGCAAGGCCGAGCACAGCTTTGACTGGCACGGCGCCACATGGCAATTTGCCAGCGCCGCCAACCGCGACCAATTCGCCCAGAACCCCCAAAAATACACGCCCTCCAATGGCGGTTACTGCACTTTTGGCATCGTCCTGCGCAAGAAATTCGACGGCGACCCCAACGTGTGGAAAATCACCCAGGACAAAGTCTACATCTTCCTCAACGAAGAAGTCCAGGGCAAATTCTTCCAGGATGAAGAGGGCAATTTCAAAAAAGTCGTCGACAATTGGCCCTACGTAATGGGCAAAAACGCCGAAGATCTCTAAGGTAGTACCCGCCGCGACGCTGGGTCGTCGAGCGGACCTTTGCCTGGCTGTTGAATTTTCGGCGCCATTCGAAAAATTATGAAGTCCTGCCGCGCAACAGCGAGGCGTTCATTCAGATCGCGATGATTCATCTCTTATTCAAAAGACGCGCGAAGAACGCGCAATTTTAAGACGGCTTCTTAGAATTGGCGGCCTTCGGCTCTCGCTGGGCATCCCTGCCCGGCTCCGAGACATTACCCCCCTCTGCCGCATCCTGCGACGCCGGGGGTAATGAATCCGCTCTGAGGCCACCCCCAAGCCGCTCAACGTACGCTCTCGTAGAACTCCACGTTTTATATCTGACGAGATTCTTGGTCGTGCGAGCACTTCCCACAAAAACGCCCGTCCACCTAGCCCACCCTATAGACCTCCCCTCCCCAGTTTATTAATATTGTCCATCATCAAAAAAAGGACCTCACACCCATGTCCATAAAAATCGCCAAACCCGAACTCCTCTTCAAAAGCCCCGGCCCCCACCCCAACGGCCTCCAAGCCACCCCCGAAGGCCTCTGGTGCATCGACCAGGCCAACCACAAAGTCCACCTCCTAGACTACCAAACCGGCGAAATCCTCTTCGAAGCCCAAACCGACACCGTGCACTCCAGCGGCATTACCGTGGGCGGCGGCTACGTGTGGATCGCCTCCACCTACGAAAACAAAATAGCCCAGCTCGACCCCACCACCGGCGCCACCGTCGCCAAACACGACTCCCCCGGCTCGGGCATCATCTCCTTTCGCGAACACCTCGAAGACCCCAAGGTCACCGGCGCCCACGGCCTCGAATGGCGCAACGGCAAACTCTACGTCGCCGCCCCGCCCTCGCAAATGATCCACGTCATGGACCCCCAAAGCTGGCGCGAGGAACACGCCTTCCGCGCCCCCGGCCTGCGCGTCCACGGCCTGGCCTGGGCCGCCGACGGCAGCGGCAAACTGTGGGCCGCCGACACCTCGGCCGGCACCGTTTGTCTGCTCGACCCCGCCTCGGGCCGCGTCTACGACGTCGTACGCGTCGAGGCCCCCACCGAAGTGCACGGCATGACCATTCGCGAAGGCGTGCTGTGGTTCTGCCACGACTCCACATGCGACATCGGCCGCTTGCTGGTGGAAGAATAAAACGGGCAGCACTACAAGTCGACGCAAGCAAACACTGCGGAGTACGTTATGGGTACGTGGATCACTGAAGGCTTTGAAGAATTCAGCCAGGGCACCTGCGGCCACGCCGGCCACAATCTCTACGTCTCGCGCAAAGGCGTGTTGCAACGCATCCACCAGTACGACTTTAGCGGCGACGGCCACCTGGACCTGGTCTTTTGCAACAGCCAGAACCACTGGGAAAAACCGCCCGTCTACGTCTACCAAAACGCCCTGGGCCAGGCCCGTCGCCTCGACCTGCCCACCGAC
>CAXGRO010000035.1:0-18128 GCA_964012055.1 uncultured bacterium | reverse complement strand
GCGGCCCAGGGTCATGTCTTGGACGTTGCCAACCGCGCGGCTGGCCACCCAACTCAGGCTGCCCCAGTCTTCGTCGATGCGGGGGGCGTCTTGGGCGCGCAACAGGGCGTCGCTCATGGTAGGTCTCCTTGGCAAATGGGGATGCGGGTTGTCGGCTATGTTGTTCGCAATAAGATAGGGCAGGTGCAGATGGGGTTCAAGCGGCGCTCCACCAGGTGTAGATCATAGAGGAAATAATATTAAGATAAGAGAGATAGGAAGTGGACAATGCATTGCTCAAAATGCGGAGCATGGATATCTTTGATAGATCGCCGACGCGGTTCCCACACCCTGGAGACCTTAGATGATTCGATCGCCCGCTGACAAATGGGTGCTCTGGCGCACCGAGCACGGGACGCTGACCGCCAGTATTTTCCCTTTCTTATTGTTGCAGCTCTCCGTATTGCTGGTTTTTACAACGCATTTTTCCTGGACTGGCGTGGCGGTGTGCGTTGCCGCTTACCTGGTGCGCATGTTTGCCATTACGGGTTTTTACCACCGCTATTTTTCGCACCGCACCTTTAAAATGGGGCGGGCGATGCAATTTATAGCCGGCTTTATCGGCGCTACGGCGACGCAGAAGGGCCCCCTGTGGTGGGCGGCGCACCACCGCATTCACCACAAGGAGAGCGACGGCGAGAACGATCCCCACTCGTCGCACCGGGGTTTCTGGCACACACACTGGCTGTGGTTTCTCTACGAAGAGAATAACGAGATCGACTACGAAGTTGTTCCCGACTTAAACCGCTACCCGGAATTGCGTCTGTTAGATCGCTTTTGGCCAGTGCCTCCCGTTTTGCTGGGGCTGACGTTTTTTCTGCTCGGCGGTTGGCACCTGACTGTGTGGGGCTATTTTGTTTCGACCTTCCTCTTGAGCAACGGCACCTACACCATTAATTCGCTCATGCACTACTTTGGCAAACAGCAGTATTTTACCGGCGACGAAAGTCGCAACCACTGGCTGTTGGCCATAATCACATTGGGCGAGGGATGGCACAATAACCACCACCGCTACCAGGCGTCGACGCGCAACGGCTTTTTTTGGTACGAGTACGATATTACCTATTATTTGCTGCGCCTGATGGCCTGGTGCGGGTTGGTGCGCGGCCTGACGCCGGTGCCGCAGAAAATTTTGGAAGAGGGGCGTTTGAATGCGTCGCTGCGTCGGCGCGCCAAAAGAGCGGGACATTCGTTTACGCCGGCGCTTCTACAACGCGATGAAATTCCGGCGTTGTTGATTCCCGAACGCATTCAGGCGTTGCGCGGTGAATTGCTTGTGCTCAGCGACCAGGTGGCCGAGCGCGGGAGCCATTTGCTGGAAGAATGGCACGGTTTTAACGAACGCATCGTTGCACGCGGGCAGCAATTGCATGTGGAAATTCAAACGCTGGGGGGGCAGATGGCCGAGCAGGGACGCCATTTGCGCGATGAAGTTGGGCATTTGGGCGATCAGGTGGCCGACAAGGGGGGGCATTTTAGGTACGAAGTACAGGCTTTGAGCGAACACATGGCCGAACGAGCTCGCCATTTGCGCCAGGAAGTGCAGAAATTGAGTGCGTCGGGTAAACACCTCAGAGAAGAAATTCAGGCTTTGAGCGAGCACCTCACCGAGACCGCCGGCCGTTTGCGCCGCGAAGTGCAGGCTTTGGGTGAACAGTTGGGCGATATGGGCGGCAAACTCAAGGAAGAGATCGAAGAATTGGGTGGTTTGTTGCCCGATCCTGCATATTAGTTGGGAGTATAGAGCGGTATGTCGCAAGAGATTTTTGATCGCGAAGCCGCCTTGCAACAAATGGGGGGCGACGAAGAACTGATGGCAGAGTTGGTGGAGGTCTTTTTTGAAGATCTGCCAGAGCGTCTGCAGGAAATTGAGGCCGCTTTAGCCGTCTCTGACGCGGAGTCGCTGCAGAAGGCCGCCCACACGCTCAAGGGGGCGGTGGGCAACTTTGCCGCCCACGCCGCTTACGAAATGACGTTTGAGTTAGAGACGTGGGCCAAAGAAGGGGGGGTAGAGGGAGCCGATCAGATCTACGCTAAATTGGTCGAGCAAATCGAACTTTTGAAAGCGGCGCTCGGCGAATTGCTACAATGAGATATCTACTCGCCCAATTTTTTTATGGTAAAGGCGCGGTCGTGTCTGGCGCGGATATAATTGGTTAACGCCTCGCGCAGCGACTCGAGTTCTTCTACCTGGTTGCGCAGCGGAATGACGCGGCGCACCGCCGTTTCCATGTCTCGATACATCTTCGTTATTGGATTCGTCCAGGTCTTTGTTGGCGCTGGGCCGCGACTGTTTCCTGAGCGTCTGCGGGCGCGTCGCCCGTTGCCGCGCTTTGTTCCTCATAAGATTCCAATTATGTGCGCATTTTTTCCAATTGTTCTTGCATGTCGCGCTGTTGCGATTCGTAGAGATCGCGGCTTTGTTCGTAATTGGTTTTGAGCGAGTCTATGTTCTGTAGCCCCTCATCTAAAGTTTGCTTTTTCACGTCGACGTCTTTGGCCACCACCTGGGCGTAGTCCAATAACTCGTCCGAGTTCATCTGCTCCAATTCCTCGGAAGGTCTTAGGTCTATCTTGCCCGAGGCGAATTCCTCGAGGCAGTGAACCTCGTCGAGCAATTGATCGCGGGCCCCGCCCAATTCGCTTTCAAAGGAATCCAATTGTTTGCGCAGGGTTTCGACGGTGTGTTCTTTGGCGGCCATCTCGCGGCGCAGGTCTTCATTCTCTCGGATCAGGTTGTTAATCTCGTCGAACCTTCGGTGCTTAGGGCGGCAATGGTGCGCTCTTTGGCTGCGAGATCATTGGTCAGTTTTTCGCGCTCCTGTTCCAGGGCCTCCAGGCGGTGGTCCTTGGCCTTGAGGTCGTTGTCGAATTGTTCGTTCTGCCGTTCCAATTCTCCAATGGTTTGATCTTTGGTTTTGAGGTCTTGCCCCAATTCCTCAATGGTCGCGTCTTTGGCGTCGAGATCTTTACTAAGTTCTGCATTCTGACGCGTCAGTTCGGCCAATTCGGCGGTGTCTAAGTTTTCCGCCAGGGCATTGCCGTCGCTGGCATCGGGTGGATTTTCTGAAGGCGCTAACGCTTCGCCGTTGACGCCGTGTTGATCTTCCAATTCCTCCAGGCGCGCCTCGTAAGCCTTTATCTGGTCCAAAGCCCGGTGCCCGGCGGCGCGCAATTTGCGCAGTTCGTTCTCCAAATCGCGATAGAGCGGGCTGGTGCGGATTTCTTCGTTGGTAGGGATCAGGGAGCCGGCTTCCGGGTCGTAGCGCTGCGACAATGCCTCCAAGAGGTCGGGGCGATCGGCAGTTAGTTGTCCCAGATCGGCGCCAAAGGCCGCTATTTGTGCCGCCGTGGCCCTGGCCGTTGCCGTGGTGGCCAATCAGGTGCTGGTCTATTAAGGCGCCGAGCTTGGTGAAGCCGGCCTCGCGCAGCGCATCCCACTTTTCGGTGCCAAAACCGCAAGTGTCGAGCAGGGTGGCCACTTCGGTCAGGTCGAGCCGTAGAAACTCGTCCAATTCGCGCTTGAGAGAAGTTTCCCAACCCTGCGAGTAGCGGTGCGGCAATTGGGGCAAGTGGTCGGGGAAAGTTTCCCTGAATTTAAGGTAGTATTGGGCAAAGACATCGCGCACCAGGCCGTGCCATCAATTGCGTTTGGCCACCGCCCGTTTGAGGCGCTGTTTGGTGGTGAGGCCAAGGAGTTCCAATAATGTGGTAAAGGGGGCCATGCTGGAATTTCTCCGGCCTAGTTGAGCGAACTGCGGTGCGCTTGTTCCACGACTTGGATGATTTGCCGGAGTTGCTCAATTTGGTGCGGGTCGCGCAAGTGGCGCAGGCAGGACGTGAACGCGACGACGGCTTTGTCGTGCATGCCCATCTGGTAGTAGAGCGCCCCCAGGTCGCGGTGGGTGTCGGCGGCGTCGGGCAAGAGCCAGGTGATTTTTTCACTGGCCTCCAGCGTTTTTTGGAGATTGCCGGTTGCCGTGTGGATCTGCACGAGATTGCGCAGCATGCGCGCCAGAATAAGGCGTGGTGGTACGGCAGCCAGGAAGTCGTTTTGCAGCGGCAGGCGTTTGCCGTCGACGATGGGCAGGCGTTGTGGTAGTTCATCTTGGCGCAGCAATTGGCCGCCGGCAAAAGCGTCGATGTAAAGCGGCGCGGGTTCGTTGCACCTGATCAGGAAATGCGCGGGAAAATTGATGCCATCCAGATCGAGGGCCAGGTGTTTGCCCACTTCCATATAGACGGTGGACAGGGTGATGGGAATGCCCATGCGGCGATCTATAACGGCATTGAGGTAGCTATTGTGTGGGTCGTAATAGTTTTCCTGGGTACAGGCGGCAAAACCTTTTTCGGTAAAGAGGTAATGGTTGAGCTGTTCCAGGGTCTGGTGGGGTGAAGATGTGTTTGTAAGGCGTTGGGCCAGTTCGTTGCCCAATTGTTCGAGTCGGTCGCGGTAGGCATTAATATCCAGGTCTGGATAAGCTTCGGTGGCGATGAGCAAGGCCCCGGTTACCAGGTCTATATCTGGCTGCTGAGTTAGTTGGTAAAACGGATCGGTTGATTGGGTACACATGGGTAGTTAAAAACAAAGAGCTGTATTTAACAATGGTTCGGACAGATTTTGACAAAAAAGTGCCGCATTCCGAGGTTGGTATCTTCGACCTCCAAGTCAACGATACCCTACCCACCGGAACAACGGCACTGTGGATCTGTCACAAAAGATACTCAATGGGTTTGCCCTTTCCAAACCCCGGCGTTTTATATAAAATGCCGGATTTTGTGGGGAGTTATGAAAAAGGAAAACGATATTGTCAAGTATTTTTTTATACTCGACCGTTGAGCGTTATGGAGCGGTCGTATATCCAGCTAAACTCCAGGTGCTCAACCGGAGGCGGGCGCCGCTCGCCGCGCTCGGCCAATTTGGTGTAGCGCTGGGGCAGGCGACAGACGTAATCTTGGGCTTCCGCTGCTTCGGGTGTTAGATTGGTAAGCGTTTCGACTTCCCATTTGCGGATTAGATTTTCGGTAATTTCGACGTAGTCGAAAGCGGTGTAGACGCCCAGGTGTTGGGCTACTATGGAAAAGTGGTCGAAGAGGTCTGGGTCTTTGCCGTCGTACATGAGGTGCGCCGGCATGACGATTTGCTCTTTCATTACGTCGCAAAAGGCGAGCATGGCGGCGTTGGGGTCTACTTCAAAGAGGTGTTTGACGAAGTTGCCGTATGCTTTTTCGTGCCGCGCCTCGTCGCCCGAAACAATGCCGCAAATGCGTTTGAGTTGTTCGTCGCCGACTTTTTGTGCCAGTCGCGCCACATTGCGGTGCGAAATTTTGGTGGCGCGCTCCTGAAAGGAGGTGTAGACAAAACCGCGGTAGGGATCTTGTTGGGCCTGCGGGTTAAAACCGTTGCGCAGCAGATGCTGGATGGTGACCTCGATGGCGCGCATGTCGACGCGCCCGGTGAGGTAGAGGTATTTATTGAGCAGGTCGCCGTGGCGGTTTTCTTCGGCGGTCCAGCCGCGCGACCAGCGCGCCCAGGGTGAATCGCTGGTGCCGGTGGGGTCGGAGACGCCGGCAAAGGAATTGAGCAGCGTTTGATACGTGGGCAGCGCTTCTTCGGTGATCATGTCGCCCACTAAGACGACCAATGCCTCGTCCGACAGGGCGGCGGCGCGCTGGCGAAATTCGGCAATTTGTTCGCACCAATTGTCCGCGGTCATATCGGGCAGGTAGTCGTCGGGTTGCCAACTCTCTTCGACGCTCTTGAGCAGATCGAGCTGGCCTTCGACAAAACTTTCCATTTCCTGGATGACGGCCAGCTTATGTGGGGCTAAAGTTTCTAACATTCTCTTTCTCGATACATCAAGTAGTACTGGCGCAAATATAGCATTCATTAATGTATTTATGGAAGCAGTGTACGTAAATACATTTTTCATTGCGGCTGTTTGTCAAAAGAGAGGATTGTTTCGTATTTATTTGTAAAATTTAGAGTTATGTTTTTAGAATGGGAGTTTTTTTTATGGCGGAAGCCGTCGTCTTAGAAGATGTAGAAAAAAATTTGGCGCTGTAAAAGCCGTAGATAGATTGTCGTTGACCGTACCTGCGGGCTGTATTTACGGCTTTCTGGGGCCCAATGGAGCGGGTAAAACTACAACTATTCGCATGATCATGAGCATCTTTTGTCCGGATGCTGGGCGTCTTGCCGTTTTGGGTCATGAGAATCCCCTGGCGGTGAAACAACGGCTCGGTTATCTGCCCGAGGAAAAGGGGCTCTACGACAAAATGCGCGTGGCCGAGTTGGTGGCCTATTTTGGTCAATTGAAAGGGTCGGAGCCCCGCGTTGTGCGCCTGCGGGCCAAGGAAATGTTGGAGCGTTTTGAACTGGGTGCCTGGCTCGACAAGTGCTGCGAGGCCTTGTCCAAGGGCATGCGGCAAAAGGTGCAAATTATCATTACCCTGATCCACCAACCCGACTTGGTCATTCTGGACGAACCTTTTTCGGGGCTCGATCCGGTCAACCGCGATGTCATGCGCGACGTTATTTTGGACATGAAACGCGACGGCAAGACAGTGATCTTCTCCACGCACATTATGGAGCAGGCCGAACAGATTTGCGATTACGTAGTGTTGATTAATAAAGGTCGCAAGATTCTTGACGGCTCGCTGGCCCAGGTGCGGGCCAGCGGCGACCAGGCCATTTTATTGGACTACGACGGCGACGGCGCTTTTTTGCCGCAACTGCCGGGGTTGCGTCGCGTCAACGACGCCGACAAGCAGGCTGAACTTTTCCTCGAAGACGGGGCTGACGCCCAAGAGGTGCTCAAAGCGCTGGTGCAGCGGGTACAGGTGCGGCGCTTTGATCTGCGCGAGCCGTCGTTGCACGAAATATTTGTGGGCGCTGTAGGAAGAGGTGAAGATGCATAATATCTATTTGGTAGCGCGGCGCGAGTTTCTTGAAAATTTGCGCACCAAGACGTTCTGGATTGGCATTGTGTCTTTCCCGCTTATCATTGGCTTGGCGGGAGGAGTGCCCATCCTGCTGTCCAAGGCCAAAGAGGCGCGTACGTACGCGGTGATTGATCGTTCGGGTTTTTTGCTGCAAGAAGTGGAGGAAGAAATTCTGCGTGACGATCTGGGGGAAATGGTCGAGGTGCTGGCCGAGGTGTACCGCAAAGACGCCGTCCGCTTTGAGCGGCTGCCCCGGGCGGTGCGCCAGCCGACGCTGGCGTGGCTCAGTTTGGACGAGGAGCAGCGCCGGGTCCTGGTAGGCCAATTGGCAACTGTACGCGTTGACCTTAAGGCGCGGGCGCAATTGCCCGATAATGTGCGCGGGCAAATTGACTCCTTGGGAGAAGCCTTACGGCAGTGGTGGCAGGAGGTGAGCGCGCAAGAGTTGGAGGATATGGATCTGGACTTGTCGCGCAGCCGTTTTGTGCGGGTGGCGGTGCCCGCCGTCGACGAGCCCCAGGCCGCGCTCAACGATATGATCAAGCGCGACCGGCTCTTTGCCTATTTTGTCATCGGCCCAGATCCGGTGGAGAACGCGGCCCAGTGCGAATACGTCTCCAATAATTTGGCTGACCGCGATTTGCGCCAGTGGTTCACCCGCAAGGCGGCGCACATTGTACGCCAGCGGCGCGTTGAGCGCGAGCGCATTGAACCCGAAGTGGCGCGCTGGATTCAGCAATCGCTTGCCTTTGAGGGGCGCAAGGTCGGCGCCGGCGGGGCGGTAGAGGAGGTGGTGTTTAAAGACAAGGCGCGGCAGTGGGCCCCCCTGGCGTTTTCGTATCTGCTGTGGATCTCTGTCTTCACCAGTATCCAGATGTTGTTGGCCAGCACAATCGAAGAGAAATCAAATCACATCGTCGAGGTTTTGCTCTCTTCCATTTCACCGGTCGAACTGATGAGCGGCAAAATTGCCGGGGTAGCTGCCACGGGTTTGACGGTAGTGGGTTCGTGGGTTTTGTGTTTTTTCTGCTGCTGGTGGTGGTGCCCAGCTTGTTGGGGGCGCCGGATGATTTTCTCCGGCACATCCCGGTCGGGCCACTCTACATGATTGCGTTCCTGTTTTATTTTTTGGTGGGTTACCTGTTTTACTCCGCCATTTTGGCCGGCATTGGTTCGGTGTGCAACAGCGCCAAGGAGAGCCAGAACCTCATGTCGCCCATTATGATTGTCATGATGATCCCCATCCTGGCCATGCTGCCCATTGGCCAAGATCCCAACGGCCTGATGGCCAAAGTGCTATCCTTTATACCGCCTTTTACGCCGTTTGTCATGATGAATAGGGCGGCGGGTCCCCCCGCCCTGTGGGAATATTTGCTCACCACAGTGTTGATGCTGGCGGCGGTGGTGCTGGCGTTTAGGGGAGTGGCCAAGGTGTTTCGATTGGCCTACTGTTGACTGGCAAGCCGCCGCGATTGAAAGAAATTTTAAAGTGGATGGTGGTTAGCGAAGGCTCGGTGGCTGTGCCCAAGGAGGAGAGTTAAAACGCATTAAGCGGCGGGTTTTATACAGGTGGGATCATCAAACGTGGGAACGTTGACCTGTTTGGAGACGGGGTGAGAGGCCAACTCGTCGTCGGAGGTTTGTTGGAGGAGTTTGAGGAGGTCGCCACTGTCTTGCAGTTCGGGGTTGAGCCAGGCCTCCTCCTGCTCTTGGTTGAAGATGACGGGCATGCGGTGGTGAATGGCGCTAAGCTGGTCGCTGGCCTGGGTGGTGATGATGGTGCAGCTGTGCAATTGGTCGCCTTCGGGAGCTTGCCATTCTTCCCACAGGCCGGCAAGGGCAAAGGGCGCGGCGTCGGCGCGCTGGATATAGGTGGGGATGCGCTCGTCGCCGCTTTTGTGCCACTCGTAGTAGCCGCTGGTGGGGATGAGACAGCGGCGGTATTTAAAGGCGGCGCGGAAGGCGGGTTTTTCAGCAATAGTTTCGGCGCGGGCGTTGATCATGCGGTTGCCGATTTTGGGGTCTTTGGCCCAGAAGGGGATGAGGCCCCAGTGGAGCGGTTCCAGAGTGCGGCTTTTGTCTTGGAGGACGGCGGCGACGGGTTGGGTGGGGGCGATGTTGTAGCGCGGTTGGAATGATAGGGTGAAGTTGTCTAGGTTGAAGCGCTGGGCGATTTCTTCGGTGTCGTGGTGGAGTGTAAAGCGGCCGCACATGGGAGCGCTCCTTTGTAGGGGGTAGCTGGTGGGCAGAGCAATCAATTATTTGGGCATGACCTTCTCTGGATATATTAAGTGCAGTGGGTGAAACCGAGTCAAGGAAGATTTATGAGTGAAGTTGGCGAGGTATTGCCGGCCATCCGGCAATTGCACGAGGGCATTCGGGAGGAAGTTGTGCAGCGGTGTGAGCGGGCTGCCATCGAGGAGATGGCGGCGGTGGCGATGGAAGATGAGGGGGATACGATTTATGCGGTGGACCGGGTGAGCGAAGAGGTGCTCATGGCATTTTTTGAAGAGCGCGCGGCGGCGCTGGGCGGCCTGGTTTTGGTTGCCGAAGGCCTGCAGGGGGGCAAGGCGGTGTTGCCAGAGGGGTCGAGTGAAGAAGAGGCGCAGTGGCGGATCATAGTGGATCCTATCGACGGGACGCGGGGCCTGATGTACCAGAAGCGCAGCGGCTGGATTTTAACGGGGGTGGCGCCCAACAAGGGGGAGCAGACGAACTTGCGAGATATAGAAGTGGCGGTGCAGACCGAGATTCCGCTGGTCAAGCAGCACCTGGCCGATGTGTTGTGGGCGGTGCGGGGACAAGGTGCCCGTTGCGAGCGCTGGAATCGGTTGAGCGGGGCGCGTCGCGCATTGACGTTGCGGCCGTCAAAGGCGTGCGATCTGGCGCACGGCTTTGCCACAGTGGCGCGTTTTTTTCCCGGGGTGCGGGAGCAATTGGCGGCCGTTGACGAAGAGATTATGCGCGGGGCGCTGGGGCCACCGCGCGCCGGGAAAGCGATCAGTTTTGAAGATCAGTATATTTCGAGCGCGGGGCAACTCTACGAGATGATGGCAGGGCGCGATCGCTTTGTCGCCGATTTGCGGCCTTTGCTGAGGGGCAGGGGGGCGGCGCCCTTGTGTTCGCATCCATACGATTTGTGTACGGAATTGATTGCCAGGGAACTGGGGGTTGTGGTGACGGATGTGCGGGGCGGGCCGTTGGGTGCGCCGCTGGATGTGGTGACGGATGTGGGTTGGGTTGCGTATGCCAATGAGGGGATACGGAGGCTGGTGGAACCGCTTTTGCGGGCGGCGGTGGAGAGGCGGGGGTGGTTGGAGGATTGAAGGAGGGGTAGGGTGGGAATATGGGTATTAACTGCGTTGGTTCTGAGGTGATGGCCGAAGTAGACATTAACTATTTATCCCGACTTATGGACGCCGATATAAAGAGAGAATTGGTTGCGTATTTGGGGGGGTTTGTCTCCGCCAATAAGAGGGAGAAAATCGAATGGGTTTTGGAGCGCCGCACGCGCCATTTGACCGTGGCTCTGGAGGATGTGTATCAGCCGCACAATGCCAGTGCGGTGTTGCGCTCATGCGATTGCTTTGGGGTGCAGGATGTGCACATTGTCGAGCAGCGCAATGCCTACCGGGTTAATCCAGACGTGGCACTGGGGGCGTCTAAGTGGCTGAGCCTGATCCGCTACAGTGGGGCGGACGACAACGGGGCCGCTTGTGCGGCGGCGCTCAAGGAGAAGGGGTACGACCTGGTGGCCGCCACGCCGCACCGCGACGAGTGCGGGGTGGACGATTTGGAGATTGAGCGGCCGCTGGCCGTATTTTTTGGCACCGAGGAGGAGGGGTTGGCGGCTGCTACGCTGGCGCGCATGGATCGCTATGTGACAATTCCCATGTTTGGTTTTACCGAAAGTTTTAATGTGTCGGTTAGTGCGGCGCTCGTTTTGCGAGAGCTTGTGGGCCGCTTGCGCACCGCTGCGGTCGACTGGCGCTTGGACGAGCGCGAGAAGTTGGACTTGCGCTTGCAGTGGTATCGCGCGGTAGTGCGGGGAAGCGGATTAATTGAACGCCGCTATTTGGACGAGCGGGTTTAGGGGCGGTGTGCCGACAAGGGAAGCACAGGCGCTCGATAATGGGTATGGGTTAGAGCGCAAGTGGCGCAAATCGCTATTCGGCATGGTGGATCTCGCCATTTGACGGCAGGGGCAACGGTTCTGTTGCAGCCTATTTTGTTGGCAGACAAAGTGTTAATTGTATATGGTAGGAATTTTATTGGCTGGCATTGAACTTGCTAGATAGCTGCGCACAGGTACTATCCGTCCATTCCATCGAGGAGGAGAATATGGGACGAGGCATAGCTAGAGAGCAAATCGAGCGCGTGGCCCGCATGTACAAGAGCAATCAAGACGCCAGCCAGGCCCTGGGCATTACCATGCGCAGTTTTGGCCGGCTGTGTCGCAAATACAGTATTGAGACGCCTTATGCCAAGCTCTGTCGGCGCATCCACGAATACAAACGCGACTAAGCAAGACCTAACCATGTGATGGAGTTGTCCCCCAATGGGACGACTTCATCGCACAGTAGTGCCTTCCCTTCGATTTTTTCCATTTTACATCTCAATACTGTGGACACTTTTTCGATTTTGAGCAGGTTTTTGTAAGGTTGAAATTCGTAAGTGATTATTTATCAACAAGTTATAAATTTCAATATCTATTTGTCTAAACCGTTATTTATCAATGGCTTACAAAAAGTTTCCACAGTATTGAGATGTAATTCCCATCTCAGATTTGCAATGAGTCGTGCGATTGGGCCTGTAGCCGATCGCAGATTGATTGGCCGACGTCGTTTAGATTATAATAATGGCGGTTACCGCCAGTCAAAATGGCGGCAATGGCCTATTTGATTGATTTTTTACCGCGTCATTATTTAATATAAAATAATTAATAACAATATATTATGAAAATTAATTTGGAATAAATTTAGTTCTGGCACACCCCTTGCATTACTCATCTCATAATATGTGAAACCCGTTTTGTTCAGGAGGTCAATCATGGCTAAAGGAAGTTTTGCCCGTATTGCAGATATCGTTCGGTCCAATGTAAATGAATTGCTGGATCAGTTGGAAGATCCAGAAAAGCTGGTGCGCCAGGCCATCCGCGATATGGAAGAAGATCTGGAGCGCGCCACGGCATCGGTGGGCACGGCCGTGGCCAATCAGCGCCGCCTGGAGCGCGAGGCCGAAGGCGCCCAGTGCCAGGCCGCGGAGTGGGTCGAAAAAGCCGAGCAGGCGGTGGCGGCCGGCGACGAAGAGGAGGGGCGGCGGGCGTTGCAGCGCAAAGTAATGTACGAGCGCAAAGCCGAAGAGTTGGCGGCGCCGCTGGAAGAGAGTCGGGCGACGGCCGCCCAATTGCGCCAGCAATTGCACGAAATGCACAGTTCGCTACAGGAAGCGCGCAACCGCCAGGGCAACCTCATCGCCCGCTATCAGGCGGCCCAGACCGGCAGCGGGGCCATGCCCTCGGTGGCGGATATCGGCGGCAACGCCTTTGCCGATTTTCATCGCCTGGAGCAGCGCATTGCCCAGCACGAGCACGAGTTTGAGCGCATGCGCCAAAAGGTGGACGCGGTCGAGGCCCAGGCCGAGACCCAGCGCCAGATGGCCGAGGAATTTGGCCAGATCAAAAACAAATTGCAGGAGAAAGAGGTGAGGGCGCAGGTGGAAGAGGAATTGAGCGTTTTGCGCAACAAAAAGAAGAGCAAATAGGGAGAGAATACAATGGATAGGCCCGACATCTCGCACAAATCCAGGCTGGTGGCGCTGCTGCTGTGTTTCTTTTTGGGCACCTTTGGGGCGCACCGTTTCTACGTCGGCAAGATTGGCACGGCCATATTGATGGCGCTGACTTTTGGCGGGTTGGGCATCTGGTACGCCATCGACCTGGTGCTCATTTTAGTGGGCGCATTCCGCGACATCGAAGGGCGGGCGGTGTACCAGTGGCTTGAGTTCGAGGCCTGGCCGAGCGTGCCATCGCGGGTGCGCGACATGAACGTGCGCATCGACCGCATCGATACCCAGTTGACCCAATTGCAGGGGACCATGATCGAGTTGGACGAGAAATTTGATCGTCAAAAATACGGCCATTTGTTATAATTAGGCGCGATTCAGACGAGCGAGGCAGCAGGAGAGACGGCTTATGAAAGCGACATTGCTAATGACCGCGTTGTTGGGCCTGTGCGTTTGGGGCAGCGCCGATAGAGTTACAGGGTATTGAGATTGACGGCAAGTTGGACGATTGGTCCGTTGAGGTCTTCGATTCCTTTCCGGATCGTCCGGTATATCTGACGCCGGGCAAGCGGCTTCCCTTTGACGTGGCTGTGGCCGACAAGGACTACAATGGGGCGAGTACGGCGTGGGTGTACTGGGCGCCCGGCTCGTGGAACGGGGGGCATATTGGCGGGCACCTGGGCACCGTTGTTATGGGGCCGTCGGTGCTCGCGGATGCGCAAATAGTCGACTCATTGATCAACACCATCGTCCAGCGCGACCTGAATCCCCGCCTCCAGCAACAGGTGCGCGCCCAGTTGGGCGCGCTGCCCTGGCCTCTGAGGGATTTGCCGTCGCCATCGTCGATGGAGTCATTGCCGTTGTCATCATTCTCAGCATCGGGTTCGCCGGGTTTTTTATTTTGCGCGGCCGCTCGGCATCGAGCAATAAAATACTGGAGGATTTGGCGGGACGGGTGGAAAACGTCGAAAGGCGGATGACCGACACGCAGGAAGTGATGATCGCACTGAGCGAGAAATACGATCTCTTGGAGGTTAGATACCAAAATCTCGTACAAGGCGAGGAGGAGGTGTAAATATGCTGGCTCGACTCATGCGATTCTTGCTCGCCCACAGCGCCAAGTTTACCCTTCACGCCATTGCATTGTTCTGCCTGATGGCAGGGGTTGCTCAGGCTGCGGCCTCCACCATTGAGGCGGTGCCACTGACGGGTATTAATGTCGACGGCGACTTGAGCGATTGGCCGGAGGATGTAGAAAAGCACCTGGTGGGTTTGAGCGAGAGCGAATACTATGAGCGCACGGATATATATCACGCCGACCTGTCGACGAGCGCCGATCTGAGCCCGTATTTTCGCATCGGCTACAACGAGGAAGAAAATTTGCTGTACATCGGCCTGGAGGTAAGAGACGACGAACTGGTGACGAACAGTGATTACAGCCTTTCCGATGGCTGCGAGGTATATGTGGGGCGCGTCAGCGCCCGGCCGGGCCAATACGTTTTGGTGCCGGGTTCGCAGTTCCACGGCTGGGGCGAGCGAGAGTCGGTGCGCACCCGCAAGGCGTATGCGCGTCGCGGCGATGTGACGATTTACGAATGGGCCATAGAGGTAATCGACCACGGCCGATTTAATCTGGGGTCGGGAGACCCGCTGGAACTGACCGCGGGCGAGACCCTGGCGTTTGACCTGGTGATGGTGGACAAAGACCAAGACGATTACCAGGCCGCCTGGATTCCCTGGGGGTCGCCGGTAACGCAGAAGTTCCAAAGCTCCAACCGGGTAGGCAGGGTCGTTCTGGCCGAGGGCGCGGCGCTGGCTGCCGGGCAGGACAGTGGGAGCAGCGTGCTAATGACGGCCATAGGCATAGGCATTGTCATTCTCTGTCTGGGGTTTGCCGGCCACCTGATCCGCCGCGCGGTGCCGGCGGCCAATAACGGCCAGCTCAACGGTTTGGCAGAGCACTTGGAAAATATCGAAAGGCGGATGACCGACACACAGGAGGTGATGATCGCCTTGAGCGAGAAATACGATCTGCTGGAAGGTCGCGTTAAACAGATGAGGGAGGACGGAACGAGAGGTATAAACAGGAGTTAAAATGCTTGAATATGGGAATAGAAAGCTAGGAGATAAATCATGTTGGTGAAAATAGTCGGAGCAGTGGTATTGGTCGGCGGTATTGTGCTGGGCGCCACCTTCTTCCTGCCGCTTCTGGGCATGATGGTATCGGGCGTTTGGGTGATGCTGAAGCTGGTGGTATTGGGCATCGCGGTGGGCGGCCTGTTATTTTGCGGCTGGCGTTGGATTAATAGCCCTTCGGCCCTGGCCAAGGTGCTGGGCGCTTTTTCGCTGGTGGGCGGGATCTGGCTGTCGTTCTCGCTGGTGGGTGGGATCATCTCCGGCCTCTTCGGTCTGCTGGGATTTGCGCTGATTGTTGGTCTGGTGGTGGGGTTGATCTACTGCGGTTGGCGCTGGGTCAACGGCCGTTCGCTGCGCCGTTCGGGGGGGTATTAATACCAGTTACTGGGAAGGCGTATTGATAAATCCGATACAGGTTCGCCATGTCGCCAACAATACTATGGTTTATCTGCGGTTTTATAGTAGCCGTACTGACGACCGTCCGGGTGCAACTGGAATTGATCGTTGGGGGCATGGCCTCGGGCTGGTTCGCCGCAATCGGCGGCCTTTTGGCCGGCGGTTTGGTGCTGGCCTTGGTGCTGGCGATCGGCCTGCGCCTGCGCTCGCTGCGCTGGACGGGCATTGCGCTATTGGTGGTGCCGCTGGGGGCGCTGGCGCTGGGTTATAAGGGGGCGTCCACTTTTCCGACGCAGAATTTTAAGAGCGCCAAAGTGCAAGACGAATGGCAGCGGTTGCACCCCACCCTCAGAATGGTATTGTGGCTGGCCTGGGCAAGAGACCGCAATGTAGTGCTCACCGATATTGAGCGCACCCCCGAAGATTACGCGCATATGGGTCTGGCGCGCCGCGATCAAGCGCCGCACTTTGTGCAGGACGACGGTTTTGCCCACGCCATAGACGTGCGCGTGAGCGATGCGGGCGCCTTGCGCAATTGGGCGCGCCAGGGGCTCTTCTTGCTGGTGGGGCTCGACGCCCTGCGCCACAAGGGCACGGCCGACCACCTGCACGTCTCCATCCCCCAAGTTCTTTAATATTCTCAGGGCGTCGGACCGACGCCGCTCAATTAAGAATCAGAAAACCGAAGCGCTCGGGCCGCAAAGCCCGCCCATAAGTGGGCACCCACTGGCCGTACTCGGCAGCGTTGGCAATGCGGATGCGGGCGACGTTAAAACCCCAGACGTCGCCGGGGTTGATCTCTTTGTCGAATTGGGTTGCCGCGATGCCGATTTCGGCGGAACAGAAGTTTTCTCCCACGTGTGTGGCCACCTCGTATTCGCCATTCCAGCCGATGTCGCCGCCGTTCGTACTGCCATCGGTACATGTCGAAGATGGTGCCCAGGCTGTTGACTACGATCTGACAAAAGGAGACGTGGTCGTGGTTGACGTCGAGAAATACCTCCATGCAATCGTCGCGCCAGGATGCGTCGTCGGTTTCGACTGCCAGTTGATCGAGCATGGGGGCAACGCTTTTGCGCTGGCGCAAATCGCCAAAGGCCAGGCAATTTTGCGGCGTACCGCCGGGTCGGCGTCGCCGATGTGAGCGACGAGCGCCTGGAGGATGCGTTCGT
Organism: uncultured bacterium; assembly: GCA_964012055.1. GTDB lineage: Bacteria > Latescibacterota > UBA2968 > UBA8231 > UBA8231 > CAXGRO01. The sequence goes on along the minus strand of CAXGRO010000035.1, from coordinate 1,656 downwards.
CGGGCTCGCGCAGGTAGAGGCTTCTGAGCGTTTCCACCATGTCGACGCGGGCGCGCGAAGTATGTTGGCGCTCCTGCAGGGCGGCGATGAGCGGGGCAATGGCCGATTTCTTGGCTAAAGACAGACTCATTTTGGCCCGTTCGGCGTTTTCGCCGCCTTCGATCAGGTCGTCGATGTCGCGCGACACGGGGTCGCCGCAGGCCGCCAGGGTAGAGCAAAGAGGTAAAATTGCATATAGGCATGGGTCTTCCCGTTATTTCACGTCGTAGCGCATAAAGGATAGATAGGCCCCCATAAAGAACACCACGTTGTAAATGCCCATTAGCAATAGGTCCACCGAGATCGAGGCCAGAATGTCATCTAGGCGCGCGGCATAGGCTTTGAGCCGCGGTATCTCGTCGACCTGTAGCCAGTCGTCGCTCAGCTGGTCCTCGTCGCGCCGGTCGTCTATTGCTTCGGCGTAGTCGTCAAAGTTGCGCTCAAAGCGCTTGTAGGCCCGCTTGAAGTAGAGGAAGAGGCCCGAGTCGGTGCCGGCCAGTTCGGTGGTGGCGTAGCGGAAGCTGGCCGAGGGCGAGATGCGCGACAGCGTTTGGCTGATGGAGATTTGCGTCTTGAGTTCTTCTTAAGTAGAAATGGTCCAGCTTGTCTTTGCGGTCGCGGCCTTCCTATTCAATTTTCTCGCGCAATTGCTCGGCCTTTTTGCCGTAGCCCAGCATGGTGCGACTGACGCGCTGCATGCGCAAGAAGGTCTCCTGGTCGGCCGCTTCCTTCTCGGCGTTAATTTTTTGCAGCGTGGGCACCGGTGCCACCAGGCGGCCGATCACCGGCGCCAGATTGGGGATTACCAAAATGGAGCATATCCACACGAAGAGCGAAACGATGAGGGCGGTGGCGGCGCGGTGGGTGAGAGTGGAAATAAAAAGCCCGACGGTAAAGAAAGCGAGATGTAGAGCAGCGAGACGCCAATGAGCCAGACCAGGCGCTCCAGGGATTGGGCGTCGAGCGTCACGGTGCCGCTCAATTGGATGTAGGCGATGCCGGCCAATAGGGCGACGAGGAAGGGCACCACCAGGCAGAGGTAACCGCCGATCCACTTGCTGAAGATGGTGAGGTCGCGGGGCACGGCGTTGGCCAGCATTACTTTGAGGGTGCCGCGCTCCTTCTCGCCACAGATGGCGTCAAAGACAAAGAGCAGGGCTAGCAGGCTGACGACGATGTTGACGATGTAGCCGTAATCGGGGGTGGAGAACAGGGCAAAGAAGGGGTTGTGGTAGAAGTCCTCGTCTATTTTGCGCGAGCCGGAGCGGGCGGTGTGCACCTGGGTGGGCAGGTTGCCTTCGAGGCCGTGCACAAAAACGGCCAGGAGCTGGGGTTTGAGGTCGGCGTAGACGCCCTGGTTAAAGATGAGTTCGTCGGCTTGCTGGTTTTTGTCTTCGATGGCTTTGATTTTACTGAGGGCGTCGTGGTGGGCGCTGCGGCTGGTTTCGTAGGCCTGCAAGCGCACTTTGTAGTCGCTGGTGAGGACAAAGGTGACGATAAAGCGCAGGCTGAGGACGTTGACGGTGATTTCTTTTTTTAGAAGCCGTCTTCAATACTGTAGGCACTTTTTGTAAGTCATTGATAAATAACGGCTTAGACAAATAGATATTGAAATTT
>CAXGRO010000034.1:0-18198 GCA_964012055.1 uncultured bacterium | reverse complement strand
GGCCCCACCCAATCGACCGCCTCGGTGACGGCCCGCGAATAGGCGTCCAACAACAACCCATCCCCCCCACCCCGGTGTCAGCACCAGAGAAGGGAGTCCCGGCATTTTCATGAGCAATAAGAGGAAGAATCCTGGCCATACGCATCAACTCCATGCAAAAGTTCCACGCAATCAACATTTGATGGAATCAACACATACGCCCCCCCTGTCAAGCCACCTCACGCAGTACCCCCCTCATTCCTCCGCCTGCGCAGAAATGACGCCGTAGGCCGGATGGGGGACTTGCCGGCGGTGCTTTGTGGGGGGATGCCGGGGGAAAGGGCGGCCGGGACTCACAGCCACAAAGCGGCTGTGGGGTTGTCGGGAAGGGAAGGCCCCCGAGGGCCTCACAAAGCACCAGAGACTATAAGGCAAGTCCCCCATCCGGCCGTCCCCAGTTATTTCAAGAACAACAACCACTCCGGTGCCTTCAACTTATCCCGCAAATCCTTAAACAACTGCCGCGTCAAAAAATGCAGTTCATACTTGCTCTTCACCAAATCCCCCAGCTGCTCCTTCTCGCGGTACAACTGCGTGTGAAAACGCAGCGAATTCCCCGTCCCCGACGGCCGAATAGTCAAATGGCTCAACCCCTCGTCGTCAAAGAAAAAACGCAACCCCTCGTCGGGAAACTCAAAATCCGCCGTCGGCGGATAAATGCCGTCGTACTTGCCCGTGCGATAAACGCAGGCCGACTTAACCGGCAACCCGGCAAACTCCAAATCGCCCGTCAGCGCCTCCTGCAACAAGCCCAGAGCGCGGCGCAAAATCGCCTTCTTTAAACGATCGCCCTCAATGCCAGGGTACTCCCCGTCCATGGGGTCGGCCTGGTAACCGGTAACAAACAGGCCCACCTGCGGATAGATTTCCTCGTCGATCAAGCAATACAACGTCGTGCCCTGCGCCTTGGCCCAGGCGGCGATCTCGGCCACCAGAAAGGCGGCAAAGGTGCCGTCCTTGTCGCGCACGTGGCCCCCCTGGCCCAGCGAGCGGGCGTCGGGCGGCGGCCCGCCCAGTATGGAAAAACCGTTGCTCTGCTCCATGGCCGCAATATTGACCGCGCGCCGGCCGTTGTCCATGCCAAAGCACTGGCAGATGACCGGGTCGCACAAATTGCCCAACTCTCTTCCCTTGTCCGAATCGGGCAGGTGGCGCCCGTCGACCACGTCCACATAGTCCTGGTAGCGGCCGTTCCAAATCTCGGCGGTGGCGGCAGCCAAATTGGCAAACCCCACCCAGGTCTTTACCACGCCAATGCCGTTTTGCAGCGCAATGCGCGTGACGCTGTCGGAAGTGGTGTGCGACATGGTGATGAATTTCTCGTCCGCCGCGGCGCTCTCCCGCTGCATGCGGTACCACAGCACCAGCGTCCACAAATCGTCGGCCGACATCAAGGTCCACTCGCGCCCCTCGTAGAGAAAACGCTGCTCTTCCGGCACCCGCACCACCACGCCGCAGCGGTCGGCGTCCGGGTCGGTGCCAATGAGAATGTCGAGGTCGTCAAATTTATTGGGATGGTCGTCTTTAAACGATTCCACCGCAATGCGCGCCGCCCGCACGTCGCCGGGGTCGGGCTGCTGTTCCAAACCGGCGCGGTACTCAAACTGGGGGAAGAGGCCGTCGCATTCGTTGAGGCCGTTCTTGGCAATCGTCCAAATATGTTTGTAGCCCGTCTCCTGTAAAAGCCGGGGCACGGCCGCGTTGCCGGCGCCGTGGAAGGCGCAATAGCCAATCTCCAGCGACGCCGCCGCCTGTTGCGCCGCCAGGTCTTCGGTGAGTAAAAAGGTCTTAATGTGGTCCAAATGGCGGGCGTGCATATTGATCAAGTTCTGCTCTTTGCCGGCGTAGTCAAACCCCTCCTCCGGCTGCTCGCCGCCCAGGAAAAACAATTTATCGTCGCCCGCCTGGTCAAAGGGGCACAGGTGAATATCGGCGGTGGTGGCGGGCTGCACGTACTGCTCGTAGATGATGTCGCGCTCGATGGGGTCAAACTGCGAGCCGTTGGCACACGACAATTTGTAGCCGTTGTAGCGGTAGTCGTTGTGACTGGCCGAAATCAAAATGCCCATGTCGGCTTCGAGCGCGGGTATGGCGTAGGTCACCTCCGGGTAGGGGCAGGGGGCGTCAAAGAAATACACGGTGTAGCCGTAGTGGAGAAAGACCTGAGCGGCGCTGGCGGCAAAATCAAAACCCCGTATGCGGCTGTCGTAGCCCAGCACAATTTTTTCCAGGCCCTTGTCGCGACCAAATTCGGCCACCGCCGCCGAAGTTTTGAGAATGACGACATTGTTGATCGTATTGGGGCCTTTGAGGATGGCCGCGTCCAAACCCTCTTCCTTCATGCGCACAATAGAGCCGCGGTCAAACGCCATCATGCCGCGAATGCCGCCCGTGCCAAAGCGCACTTCCTGGCGGAAGGCGTTAACCACGTCCTCCCAGCGCTGCGCCGCAATGGCGTCCAATATCGCCGGCTTTGAATTGGGGGAGAGCTCGTCGATTTTGGGATCGTTCATCCACTTTTCGAGGGCGGCAAAGGTATTGTCGCGCGCAATCTGATACAATTGCGCATCGATGCGGCCCGCTTGCAAGGCCGCGTCCAAATAGTCCAGAATGCCCTGCTCCGCCAGCGGGAGGGCCTGTTCAATATTCATCACTTCTTCCTTCCAGATAGTCTAGGCGATTGCGTCGAGAGAAGTGCGGGGAAAAGCATTGCTGCGTGGAAAGCAGGCGATATCTCCTCTAACTAGAGCAGATATCGCGATTCGTACAAGTAGAGAGAACGACCGGCACTACCTAAGTAAAACTGCGCAACGTCACGTCCAAATAGCGGACCCCGCCTTCGGCGGCCTGGTGCTGCACCAGAATGGGGCTCTGGTAGGTGCCCTGCACAATGCGTTCGGGGCCGGTCTCTGCGCTGCTGGAAACCAACAGCGAAATGTGGCGCTTGAGACGCAAAATGCGCGACGCCGGCGACGACAACACCGAGAGGATGCGGTCAACCACCGAACGCATGGGCAGCACGTCCATAAACTCGTTGTAGAGGTGGATCAAATCAAAGGTGGCGTAGTCGTGCGTCTTGCCCGGAATGGTGGTGGGGTGGCGCAGCAATTTTCTGCCGCGCTTTACCATATAGCGCAGGGGATCGCGCAGCACCTCGGGCAGGTCGTTGCGCATCAGCAGAGTTTCGTATTCGTTTACCGTCAGGCCCACGTGGCGTTCTTCCGGCGCCAGGCGGATGTCGATTTGGCCCTTGTCGACGCCAAAGCGGTCCAGCCACTCCTCCAATTGGGCAAAGAGGCCGTGGCGCGGGTCCTTGAGATTAAAGGAATCGATCAGGTGGGCGTTGTCCACCGGAATGGCCAGGCGCTGGCGGTGTACGATGGAGGCATCGTCGTAGGCCAGCACGGCGGTGCGGCGCTGGCGGCGGTAATCTTTGTAGATGCCGTCCAGCTCAATAAAATACACCGGCTGCTCGGGTTTGTGGTAGTAGGTGACACAGTTCTTTAAACCGGCCGAAATAAACGTCAGGTGCGAGTCGGCGTTAATCGGCTCGCGCTCCTTCTCGCTGTCGCTCAGTTCGTCGCGCAGGTGAATGCGGTCGTGAAAATAACCGGCGTCGACGGGAAAAATCTTTTGAATGGTGCGGAAAAAGGGGTCGAGTTGTTTGCGGCTGTGGCCCAGGCGGGCGCACACGCCCTGCTCCAGGTAACCGGCGGTGGTGTGCATGGAGCAATAGACCACCTTGCGAAAATCGTCGAGCGCGTCGCCCGCTTCCGCTTTAACCAGGCCGGCCACGTCGATGATCTCGAAGCGATGCCGGGGATTGATGGCCAAGTTAAGTTCGAGTGGATGGGAAGCCATATACTGTTCAACGTCCTCGGGGAGAGGTTGTTAAGGCCGCAAAATCCGTTTATTTTGAAAATATTCTCGCTAAAAGTACCACCTGAAATGCATAAGCGCAACCCACCTATCCACATTGAGGAGCACGCGGTGAAAACTCTCCTGATCATGCGTCACGCCAAGTCCGACTACCCGGCCCACATCGACAGCGATTTTGAGCGTCCACTCAACAAGCGCGGCTATAAAGACGTGCCGCGCATAGCCCGCCTCCTGCGCGCTTATGGGCCCGTGCCCCAGGTGGTGCTCAGTTCGCCGGCGGTGCGCGCCCGGCAAACAGCCGAAGGCCTGGCGACGGAATTGGGGGGGGAGATTGAGGTGCGCTTTGACGAAAACCTCTACCTGGCCCCACCGGCGGCGCTGAGTGCGGCGGCCAGCCAATTGCCCCAAGCGGCTTCCTGTGCTCTGGTCGTCGCCCACAACCCGGGCCTGGAGGAGTGGATCGGCGTGCTCTCTGGCAGCCGCGTGGTATTGCCCACGGCCGGACTGGCCGCGGTGGCTCTGGGCGGCGACTCGTGGGCGCAGTTGGACCAGGGCGGTGGCGCTTTGTTGTGGTATGTGGTGCCCAAGCTGTTAAAAGCTTTGCAACTTTAGTGCTCAATTGAACTTGTGCTTCTGGTGGGAAATGTCTTAATTTCGTATGTAATTATAGATTTATAGGTTGTTGCAGAAAGGTTTACAGGTCCCTCTCATTTAGACGGTCGGGTAGGGGCCGTCCCTTACAGATAAACCACAGTTATATCGGCAGCAACGTCACTATTGTTTATAGACACAATAACTGTCTATTGGGGAGGGGTGGCGACGAATTCCAACCGCAATAACCGCAATGTCTATACACGCGGTGTATTAGATGAAAATTAGATGAGCGACTACCCAAACAGCCGCTCGTCCAATCGCGCACCCGCCGTCTCTGAGTCGTCGGGGAATAGGTGGGAGTATTTGTCCAGCGTGATTTGCACGTTTTTATGTCGAGCCTTGCGTTGCACTACCTTTAGGTTCTCCCCTTGCCGTACCAGCTGAGACACAAACGTGTGAGGATTGCTCGCAAGCGCATGGGGCAAAACTGCGCGGCAAAAAGGTTGGCACTTTCGGCGATATCGCAGCTTTTTCGACCATGTACCGAAAAGCGCACGCCACCGGCGGCGCCGGCGGCGTGGTATACACCCGAAACGAAGACCTGTATCGCATGGTGCGCGCTTATTCAGACAGAGGCAAACCATTTTGGCGTACAGATTACGATGAGAAAGACCCTGCGCAGTTCCTTTTTCCCGCCCTCAACTTACATCAAGACGAGATCTCCTGTGTACAAAATAGCAGATTTTTTTCTCTGTTCGGTATTTCTTCTTTTTGTCCTTTCTGCTGCATTTGGCGTTTTGAATATCGACGAATATCCAGAATGGTATAAACGCGTTATAGTGATATCTACTGGATTCGCTGTTTTTTGTGGGGCCACTTTTTTTTTAAGTCGAGAAAATCGGATAAACATTTCTATTTTCATTTGCTCGGTAGGATTGTGTTTGTTTTTAGTAAACCTAACTCTGATGCTAACTAAGGTATCGAGATATTTAAGAGATAAACACTATACTGAACTTAGAATTGAAGCGGCAGCAGAAGCAGGTGTTGAGTTTGATACGCGCAATAAACTTGAAGTCGTTAAAGACTTGCGATCTAAGGGTTTGAGGACATACCCATCTTATCACTCTTTAGTCGGGTTGGATAGAACTGGTGCAATATTGCCATTGGGGGGAGTAGCTAACGTTACGACCGTGCTGGACAATGAAAATGGAAAATATGTAGTCTACAAAAGCGATAGATATGGTTTTAATAATGACGATGGAATTTATGATCCTCCCGGAGGGATTGAACTCCTAATCGTAGGCGATTCTTTCGCCCATGGTCAGTCTGTCCAACCGGGGGAAGATACCGCAAGCGTGTTGAGAAGTTTAGGGGTAAATGCTGCGACGATCGGTATAGGAGGAAATGGGGCACTTTTTCATCTCATGGGTCTAATTGAATATGGAAAAGTGTTTAAACCTAAGGTGGTAATATGGTTCCATTCGCGCAATGATTTGCCCGATATGCTTCGAGAGGTTGGAAACGAAATATTGCGGCGATATTATTCAGATAGTGATTTCTCACAAAATCTCATCAACCGACAGAGCGAAGTCGATAATTATGTCATTGATGCAATTGATGAAGTGCAAAGAGATTTAGAACGGAATAATATACAACAGATCTCCGGTCAACTTAATGTAGAAAAAGGGAAGAGGAAGAGTAGGCCTTGGATGGATTTTGTTAGAGATAGTATTACACTTTTTGAAATAAGGCACCTTCTAGGGCTAAGAAAAGATGTTTACAATAATGATGAAATCCAAATTATGAAAATTCGGCAAAAAAAATAGACATGCATTTAGAAAAAATGGCTCATATACATAACCTTTTAGCCTTACCTGAGCCTAAAAATTACGTGTACGAGAATCTAAAATTGGCCAAAAAAGACCAGAATGGTGAAGTAGATTATTTTTTCCGTTTACCCGACAAGACGCCAAATACAGAGGTCATTTTCCTATTTTACAAGAGCATCTTAGAAAGAGCGCAAAATATCGCCAATCTATGGGGGGGTAAACTTTATATCGTCTATCTACCTTCTCACCCCGATTACGCGGTGGAGCCGCCAAAATATCGCGATGAACTCTTCTCAACTATTAAAGAGTTGAAGATTCAAATAATCGACTTCGGCGATAAATTAGAAGAGAACGGAGATCCACTAGCCTATTTTCCCTGGCGATTGGGTGGGCACTATAACGCAACAGGTTATGCGTTACTTGCCCAGCAAATAATCGATGAAGTTCAAGAATTAGCTCATATGTACTGAAAACGCATTGATCTTTATAGTTGGAATTCTCTAGGTAAAATTAGTGTGGCTATAGTCTTAAAACAGTTATCTTGATCAGCCCATCAACGCTCGTAATGAGCGATAATCTTGGCCAACGCCTCTTCCAAATCTACCCTGGGATTGTAATCTACGTACGAGCGTATCTTTTCTAGGTCCGGGGCGCGGTACTCCAAATCTTCGTACACCCCCTTGGGCCAGGCTTGTTCGTAGGGCACAAAAAGGACCTCGGACTTGCTGTCCGTCATCTCTTTGATCTTGTAGGCCAGGTCTTTGATCGTGGTCTCGAAATTAGAGCCCAAATTAAACACCTCGCCCACCGTCTTATCGCTTTGGGCCAGGGATATAAAACCCTCCAGCGCGTCGTCGATATAGGTCCAGCAGCGACTCTGATTGCCGTCGCCATAAACTCGAATGGGGTGTCCCAACAGGGCCTGTTTGATAAAGGTGGGGACCACCATGCCGTAGTCGCCGGTTTGGCGCGGGCCGATAATATTAAAGGGGCGCACAATGACGCAGGGCAGGCGCTTTTCGCGCCAATAGGCCAGGGCAAAGAGTTCGTCGACCGCCTTGCAGGTTGAATAGAGCCAGCGCACGACCGTGGTCGGGCCTAAAATGCGGTCGCTGTCTTCCCTAAAGGGCACGTGGCCGTTTTTCTTGCCGTAGATTTCCGAGGTGGAGGCGAGGACGACTCTTTTCTTTCTCTCATTGGCCAATTCGAGAATGATCTCGGTGCCGCGAATATTGGTCGTCAGCGAGCGCAGTGGGTTGTCGATAATGAAGTCGACGCCGACGGCGGCGGCCAGATGGTAGATTAGATCGCAGTCGGCGATCATCTGGCGCATTACCTCGATATTGAGCACATCGTCTATAACGCATTTAAATTTGCCGTTGCCTTCGAGATGCTGGACATTGGTCATATCGCCCGTGGAGAGATTGTCGATAATGACGACCTCGTCGCCCATGTTCAAATGACGTTCGGCCAGATGTGAACCAATAAACCCCGCCCCACCAGTAATTAATACTTTCATAATTTATAATATTCCAACTAGTCTTTTATCATACAAGAGAAACACCTTGCCTAGCCGTGCTGCGCGTGAACCAAATAATCTCTGCTCAGGCGCTCAATGGTCGCGCCAGTGCAACCGCTTTCTTTGAGCAACCGGTCGACCTCCGCAGACGTGTAGAAATGCACCGGACAACCGTGCGCGTGCAAGCGCAACCAGCGCGTTAGGGAGCGCAGCGTCCAGCGCACTGGAAAACTAAAAATGCCGCTGGTTGTACTGCGCTGAATCTTCTGTAAAAAAACGGCCGGCTTTTCAATATAATCAAAAAATCCAATAGCCAAACAAATATCGAAGTGATGAGGCTCACACCATTCGAGAAAATCTCCCTGCACAAATGTGCAGTTCTTTTCTACTTTTGCCTCTATTGCGGCCTGGCGCGCCGTCTCAACCATGGCCGGCGCAAAGTCCAAACCAATGACCTCGGCGCCGCGCCGAGCCAATTCGACGGAGTAGCGGCCAGACCCGCAGCCAATGTCGAGAATCTTCTTGCCTTCCACCGGGCCGCACCATTCTAAGGCGAGGGCAAAGCGGCGGTGAATGACCTGGCGAAATAAATGATCTACCAGGCGTTGAACCGGGCCTTTTTGGTCTCGATAAATGGCGTCAAAGCGATCGGCTTCCCGGTCAAAATAGCGCCGAACTCTCTGGCCCTCAGCTGCTTGTCCGTTCAATTCAAGCCCAGCACGCGACTCATGGTGGTAAAGTGGAATTCTCGCAACAAGCGTTCCAACCGCCCTTCGGTAGCCGCCAAATTCCAGTAGTGGGTTAAGCTAATCCGCCGCGGCAAGGCCAGTTGGGGCTGTTCCGGGTCCAATTCCCATGGATGTATATAAAATGCCACCGGATGGCCACTGGCATTGAGGCGGCGCATGCCATAAGCAGTAATATTATAAGGAAATAAACGAAAATAAGCACCCCCTCCTAGCGGAATATTTCGCCCCCACAAGCGATACGTGGGTAGAGGGAATTCAGCAATACCGACAGTGGTCTGGTGAATCCAGCGGGGGGCGTTGATAATGCCGTAGCGGTAATTGTAGACCGGAAAAACGCTGGAATCGTAGCATAAACCGCACTGGCGCAGCACCTCAAAGGCCCAATCGGCTTCGCGCGTAATAGAAAAAAAGGGGGCTCGATGGCCCTGGACGGGGGCACCGAGAATGTCCTGAAGGATGTCCAAGGAGCGCTCTAGATCGCGGCGAAACCCTTCTCGACCCAATTTGTAAACAAAAGCGTGGCCGTAGCCGTGCGTGCCTATTTCGTGGCCGGCGGCGGCGATCTGGCGAATCAGTTGGGGGGCGCGTTGGGCGGCATAGCCCAAAACGAAGAAGGTGGCTTTTACTTGGGCCGCATCCAAAAGGCGCAAAAGGCGCTGGGTGCCCACTTCCAGGCGGTTTTCAAAACTCTGCCACTGATCCACCTCAATTTCCAGTCCCTGGTACCAATCTTCCAGATCGACCGTGAAGGCGTTGACCACCGCGCTCATGTTTGCTTTTGCCCCAGTTCTTGCAATAAATCGAACAAACGCCGGCTGCTCACGTCGAGTGCGTAGCGCGCTTCCATGGCCGCCCGGCCGCGCTGGCCCATGGCGCGGCGCAGCGCTGCGTCGTCAATTAGGCGCGCCAGGCGCTCTTCCCACTCGGCCGCGTCACCGGCCCAAAAACCATTGTCGCCGTCGCTGACAATTTCTCGATTAACACCCACCGGGCTGGTGACTACCGGCAGGCCCATAGCCATATACTGCAGCAGCTTGTAACCACCTTTGCCGCGCGTCCACGGGTCGTCGGGCATGGGCATCAAACCAATGTCAAAACCGCGCAAGTCTTCCACTTCGTCCTCCAAACGCCAGGCTTTGACCTCAACGGGAAAATCGCCGCGCGGTGCCTCGTGGGCGCCGATCAAGCACAGGCGCACTTGGGGAAAGCGGCGGCACAAGCGCTCGAGCGGGGCGGCAATCAGGTCGAGGTAGGGCAAGGTAGTGGCGCTGCCAATCCATCCCAGGACCACTTGGCCGTTGCCGTCCACTTCGCTGTTGGCCCCACAATAGCGCTGCGTGTCGATGGGGCCGGTTATAATAGCCACCTGGGAGACGTGGCGGGCGGCAAAACGGGCAGTGTAGGGATTTTCCACCACCGCCAGCTCGGCCAGGCGCAACATCGCCGGCAGGCCGCGGGCGTTGCGGCGTTCTTTAAAGCGGGCCAGCCAGTTTTGTTGCCGCACTTCCGTAGTAAAAATGGCGTCGTCAAAATCGTAGGCCACGGGCGGCCGACACAGGCGCAAAAGCCAGCGCACCGGGGCGGGAAAAATGACCTTTTGAATAAAGAGCACGTCGCACGTGCGCCCCCGCCACCACGCCTGCAGACCGCAGATGAAAGTGCGCCAGGAGGCCCAAATGTAATAACCCAATTTGCGCCATTTATGCCGCGTCACCTGGACTTGGGTGGCGGCAATGCGGTAGTCGGGCAAAACGGTAATAACGTGCGATTGCACTCCCCGGCGCTGCAGCAAAGGCAGATATTGAAACACCCGCGTGCGGCTGCTGGCGGCCAGAACGCCGTACTGGGTCACAAAGAGCACCTTCATGAAAACCGTAGCCCGAGCCCGGTAGGACAACTCATCTGCCGACGGCGCGCCGCGGCAGTGCGCCAGAACCGGCGGCAAAGCGGCGCACCCCGTCAATGACCCGGTCTTGCTCGGCGTCGGTCATTTGCGGGTAGAGGGGCAAGGTGAGAATGCGCTTCCACACGCGCTCGACGACGGGCAGCGGCGCGCCGCAGAAGGGCTGGTAGACGGGCAAAAAGTGATTGGGATAGAAGTGCACGCCGGATTGAATATTGCGCTCTTCCAAAAAATTGCACAGGGCGTCGCGCTCTTCCAATTGCACCACCATGTGGTAGCAGGCGTTCTCGGCGTAGTCGCGCTGGGCCAGCGGTTCTACGCCTTCCACTTGGGCAAAGGCTTCTTCGTAGCGCTGCACCCGGCGGCGGCGCAATTGATTGGCGCGTTCCAACTTTTGCAATTGCACCAGGCCGAGCGCGGCAGCGATATCGTTCATTTGGTATTTAAACCCCACCTCTTCAACGTCGTATTCCCAGGCGCGGCCCGCCTGGCCCGAATTGAAGCGCTCCCAGGTGCCGCGCGATATGCCCATCCACTTGAGCTTGCGCACCCGCTGGGCCACCGCGTCGTCGTTGGTCACCAGCATGCCGCCGTCGCCGGTGGAGAGGTTTTTCTTCGATTCAAAGCTAAAACAACCAATGTCGCCCAGGGCACCCAATTTGCGCCCCTTGTAAGAACCGCCGCAGGCCTGGGCCGCATCTTCAATCACCGCGAGACGGTGTTTGGCGGCCAGTTCGAGAATAGGGTCCATATCGCAGGCGTGGCCGCCGTAGTGCACCACGACGATGGCGCGCGTTTGTGGCGTCAGGCGCGCTTCGAATTGACCCGCGTCGATATTGAGCGTGTAGGCCTCTATGTCGCAGAACACGGGGCGCCCGCCGGCGTAGAGGATGGCGTGGTTGGTCGACACAAAGGTCATGGGCGTGGTGAGAACGTCGCAGCCGTCGACCTCGGTCGCCAGCATGGCCAGGTGCAGCGCCGCCGTGGCCGAGTACAATGCAACGGCGTGTTCGACGCCAATGTATTCGGCAAAGCGCTTTTCAAACTCGGCCACCTTGGGGCCGTTGCCCACCCAACCCGTTTGCAGCGGCTCGCGCAAGGCTTCGTGCTCGGCTTCTTCAAACCAGGGTTTAAATATTTGAATGACGTCTTCTGACACGGACTTCTCTTCTCTCCTCGGCGCTCAGCGCGCCACCGGCGCTTGCGGCGCTTGCGGCGCCCAGTATGATCTCTCCATCAGGCTTTTATAAAAAATGCGGCGGTAGGCCCAAAGGCGCTGCCCAATTTCACTGCGCCGGCGCGGCCGCAGAAAAAAGAGCGCGCCCCATAGCAGTGAGCGCAGCGTCATTTCGATCAGGGTCAACAGGCGCAGCACAAACAAGTGTCGCGATCCGAAGTGTTTCTGGAAGAGATAAAATAGGCTTTGCTGGCTGGTGACCAGCATGGCCGCGTAATTTTTGCTAGAACTCTGACCTCCCAAGTGAACCACCCGACTGAAGGGATAGTAGAAAACGTCCCAGCCTCCTTTGCCGACCCGCAAACACCAGTCCAGATCTTCGTAGTACATATAAAAAGCAGTGTCGAGCAGGCCAATCTGCTCAACCACCTTTCGACGAATCAGCAGACAGGCCCCGGTAACCCAGCCAACAGCGCGCACCTGGGCGTGGTCCCAGCGGCCTAATTTAAATATCGGAAATAGTTTATGCAACAGCAATTTACCTATGATTTGGGTCCGCAAACTCGGCGCTATACCGCAGGAAAGTTGCAGCGAACCGTCAGAGTTGAGCAATTTGGGCCCCACCGCGCCGGCTCGGGGATGCGCCTCCATGAAGTCGACTAGGGCGCCCAGGGCGCCCACTTCCACCCGCGTATCGGTATTGAGTAACAAAAAATAGCGCCCCACAGCCTCTTGCAGCGCCAAATTGTTGCCGCCGCTAAACCCCAGGTTGGCGGCGCTGGCAAAAAGGCGCACTTGCGGGAAATGGCGCTCGACCCATTCGGCGCTGTCGTCGCTGGAGGCGTTGTCAACCACCAGTACTTCCCACGCACTCGCCTGCGGATCGGCATAAATGGAATCTAGGCAGTCGTTTAAAAGATCCCGGGTATTCCAATTGACTATGCAGATGGACAGCAGCACATCGCCGGATTCCGCAGTCATTTTAAGTTCCACCAGGTAAGCGCGTGCAAAACCCACTGGCGCAAAGGCGCACTGCCGAAGTACAAGATCGCATTGGAGCCCGCCACCGCCCCCAGCACCGCCAGTAAATGCGCCGCACTCCAGTGCGGGCGACGCGCGCTCACATAGGTGGCGGCAAAGAGACAAAAGAAAGGTTCTAAGGGCAGGCGGAAGCGCACCGAACCGTAGAGCAGCAAACAGAAAACGGCGAGCGACAGGCCCATAAAAGTACTTAAAAGAAAAAAACCGTCGCCATTCCAAAAGCGGTAGAGACCGGCGACAAAAAACGGCAGCACCACCATAAACCAAAAATTGTACTGCGGCCGCATAAAATACCCAAAGCGCAACAAGCGCTCGCCGACCAATTGCGCATAGGCCGCCGGATGGGCGGCAATCCACGCCAAGCCCTGGCGCCACCAGTAGCGGTCGCGCTCTACCTCGGTGGGAAAGCGCGCCATAAAATCCGGCTCAATGCCCCAGCCGTGCGGCCGGCGCCAGTCCGGATGGTCGGCATTGCTGCGAGCGACGATAAAACCGCCGTGGGTAGTAACGGCGACAAAGGCGTCGTGTACCCGGTAGTTGCGCAGCGTCCACGGCCCCACGGCCAAACACAATCCCACACCCACCCACAGGACGCACGGAACCCACCGGGGCGGACGCCGCCGCGCCGCAACCAGAACAAAAGCGGGCAGCAAAAGCGCGCCCACCGGCCGCGTCAAAGTAGCCATACCCACGGCCAACCCCCCGCTCAACCACCACGGCCAAGAAGCGGCGTTGGGAGCCACCAAGAGGCGGGCGGCCAGCACCAGCCAAAAGGCAAACCAGGTTTCGGTCATCACTTCGCCGCTATTGGCCGCCAGCGGCCCATAGGCGGCAATCAGCAAACCGGCGCTGGGGGCGGCAGGCGGGTAGAGCCGGCGACCGAGATCGTAAATCAGCACCGCGGTAGCGGCGCCCACCAGGGCCTGCGCTATTTTAACCCACACATGATCGTAGCCGCACAGGCCGTAAACCAGCGCCAGGAAAAAGGGGTAGAAGGGCGCGCGCCACGAGTACATGACGTAACCGTGGAAGGCATTGCGCGAAACAAAACCTTCGCCCGCCAGCAAATTGAGGGCTATCTCGTCGTAGTCGGGCGTGTCTTGGGGCGGTGCTTCGCCACCCACAGCAATATGCCCCAGGCGCAGCAAAAGGGCGCTGCCGAAGACCATCCAGCGCCATGGCAGGCACGCCAAAAGCGGGTTGGGAGCACTCATGACAAAGCGTCGGGAGGAGCCGCCGAGGGAGGTTGCCCAACGCGGTCAAAACAGGCGGCCAGCTGCCGCGTCAGGGCGCGGCGGTGAAAGCGCCGTAGTTGCGTCCCATCCACCTGACTTTTTAAAGCGCCGACACTAAAACGCTGGTATAAATCGGCCAGTGCCGCCGCGATGGCGCCGGGGTCGTCGGCCGCCACACAGGTACCCGCCCGCAATTGGCGCATCAGGCGCTCCACCATGCCGCAACCGGCCAGAGCGAGTATGGGACGCCGAGTGGCCAGGTACTCATAGAATTTGCCCGGCACATTAGACGACGGCCAGGGGCGCACGTGGTCCACCAGCAGGAGAACGTGGGCGTCTTGTTGGCGCGCCAACGCGGCGTCCCTTTCTACGGCACCGGTTATTTCCACCACGCCCAATTGCTCCAGTCGCGCCGCTGCCTGGCGCTCACCCGCACTGAGCTGGCCCACCAGAATTAAATGCAGGCGTTGCGCCCAGGCCGGGTCTTCATCTAACATGGCTTCCAACGCCGCAAAGAGAGGTCCAGGGTCGCGCCGCGGATGGCTGAGCGAGAAAGAACCGGCGTGCACCAACTGCAAAGCTTCTTTTGGCGGTGGCGGCGAAAAGGCAAAATCCTCCGGATCAAAGCCGTTGGCAATCACTTCAATGCGGTCCGCCGCCTGCGGGTAGGTGCGGCGCAAATGTTCGGCGCTAACATCGGTGGCCACAATTACGGCATCGGCGCCGTTGACCACCCTTTCTTCCAAACGCCGTTCCAGAGCGCGGCGATAGGGCAGTTGGTTCAGAGTGGGGTCGAGCGGATCGTACACCCACGAATCGCGAAAATCGGCCACCCACGGCCGGCCGCTGAGCGCCTTGAGCAATAAACCTAGCAGGTGGGCGCTGGCCGGCGGATAGGTGGAGTAGATGAGCGCAGCGGGGCAGTGGCGCAACTCGCGCAAAGCGCGCCACAGGGCGGCGGGCAGCCAGGTGGTTTGCAAGTCGGGCACGCACAAGCGGGTGCGCAACCAGCGCCGCACGCCGCCCCGCTGCCCCGCGCCGGTGCGCACCGCAGACGAGGCCGCGCCGCGATTAAAAAGATAGCGGTACCACTGCAGCGGCTCCCAGGCGTGCAACACATTGGGCTGGCCGCTCGCGCCAAAAGCAGAAGTGGTCAATATTTTGACATCGTAGCCGAACTCCGGCAGATAGCGGGCAAACTTAACTGTGCGCTCCACGCCGGTTGAGCGGATCGGCGGATAGTGGTAGGCAATGCAGAAAACGGTTCTTGGCGTATTCGTTTTGGGCGCTCCGGCGAGATTATTTAGTCTTTCAAAATAGGAAAAAATCAAAAGTAGTTCAATGTACTTGACTTATAGGGAGGGGATATCTATTATTCTTTAAGATAGTTGATTTATTGGAGATAGATCAATGAGTTTGCTCGATATCCTCTCTGAAGAGTCCACCATTGTCGACCTGCAGGGAGAAACCAAAGAAGACATTATCCGCGAATTGGTCGATGTTTTGCCGGTGGGCAACGTAATCACCGACAGAGAAAAAGTCCTTACGGCGGTGCTCGAACGCGAAAAAATCATGAGTACCGGCATTGGCGACGGCATCGCCATTCCCCACGGCAAATCCGACGCGGTAAACCAGTTGGCTGCGGCCTTGGGCACGCAACGCCGCGGCGTCGACTTTGAAGCGCTAGACGGGGAACCGGCTTATGTCTTTTTTCTGCTCGTATCTCCCGCCAAGGTATCGGGACCGCACATCAAAGCGCTGGCCCGCATTTCTCGTCTGCTCAAAAACGACGATTTCAAAAAGAAGTTAACCGTGGCAACCACGCCCGCCGAAGTCTTCTCCATCATCGCCGCCGAAGAGCAGAACCACCACTCCTCCGACTGAGCTGCCGCGCCTAGACTTTGCACTTCCTCAACCCCGCCATGCTCATCGGGTTGGTGGCGGCGGCCATCCCGCTGGCCATCCACCTGCTGTACCGCAGTCACAGGCGCCCCGTCCCTTTTAGCAACCTCGACTTTTTGCGCCAATTGCACCACAACCGCATGCGCCGGGTGCGCCTGCGCCAGTGGCTGGTGCTCTTGCTGCGCACGCTCATCATCGCACTCATCGTACTGGCCTTTTCCCGCCCGGCGCAGCAGACGGGGGCGGGCGATTGGTGGGGGCGGGCGGCGCCCACGGCCGCGGCCATACTCGTAGATCAATCTTACAGCACCACCTACCGCAGTTCCCAGGGCCGCTTCTTCGATCAAATGCAGCGCCAGGCCCTCGCCCTGGTCGATCTGTTCGACGGTCGCGACGAAGTGGCCGTCATCCCCTTTGCCCATCGCGCCCAGGCCCTCAAGCCCCCTGCCGACGGCGAGCAGCTCAAAGCCCAGCTCAAAGAATTGCTCCCCAGCGAACAAAGTACCGATATCGCCCAGGCCCTCGAAGCGGCGGCGCAGCACCTGGCGCAGGCGCGGGCGCAACGCCGCGAGGTCTATATCTTTACCGACCTGGCGCGCTACAATTGGAACGCGACAGAACTGCAAAATTGGCCCGCAGATGCCACCGTCTATATCTGCACCGCCGACACCAGTGCCCGCGCCAACACCCACGTTGAAACGGTGCGCAGCGCCAGCTGGATGGCCACCGCCGGCGCCCACCTCGAACTCCAGGTCGCCTTGCACAACAGCGCCTCCTACCCGGTCCAGGGCCTCGGCGTCGACCTCTACCTGAACGGCGAGCGCGTGCGCCATCAAACGGTGGACCTGGGCGGCGGCGAAAAAACTCACCTGGAATTTGTCGTCACGCCGCGCCAGCCCGGCCGCGCCAGCGGCTATATCGAAATAGACGACGACCACCTGCCCTTGGACAACAGGCGCTACTTTGCCCTCCAGCTGCCCCAGCGCATCCGCGTGGCCGTGCTGGGCCGCCGGCCCTCGGACACCTACTATGCGCGCCGCGCCCTCAGCGCCGCCGCCGCCGCCGATCCGGCGCTGGAACTGCGCTCCGGGTTTATCGACGAACTGGCCAACCCGCTGACCGACGTCGACGTTTTGCTCCTGTGCAATGTGCAGCGCCTCGACCCGCAGCAGACCAGACATGTGCAGGACTTTGTGGCTGCGGGAGGCGGTCTCATTCTCTTTCCGGCGGCGCAGGCAGACCTGCCCTATTACAACCGTGATTTACTCCCCGGTTTAATAGCATCCCGTCTAAAAGGCGTTTTTGCACCGCCGCGGCAAGACCGTTTTACCCGGCTCGACCCAACGCGGCCCCACCACCCCCTCTTTGCCGACCTCTTGCCGGAGGAACGAGAAGACCAACCGCGCTTCTTCTCTGCCTTTGAATTGGTGCCCGCCGCAGACCTACAACCTTTGATCTACTTTACCGACGGCCGCATCGCCCTGGCCAGCAGCTGGCGCGGCCAGGGCAGAGCCGTGCTCTTTGCTACACCCCTGGCGCTGGAGTGGAACGACCTGCCGCTCAAAGGCGCTTTCCTGCCGCTGCTGCAGCGGCTAGTGCGCTACCTGGCCCTGCCGCCAGACCACCGCACCGAATATCTGGTGGGACAAACCGTTCGCCACTACTTGCCCGACATCCCCGTGCGCAGCCGCGTGCAGGCGGAGTCCCCGTCCGGCCAGCGCTTTTACCTGGAAGCCGAGTTGGTCGAAACTCGACACTTTTGGAAAATCCAGCAGGTGGAGGAGTCGGGACTGTGGCGCCTGTGGCACGAAGATAAACTGGTCGACATCTTTCCGGTCAATATCGACGCGCGGGAATCCGACCTGGCGCTGGTGGAGCGAGAACGTTTACTGTTGCTCTTTGGCGCCGCAGACACCCACTTCGTATTGCCTGGCGACGATTTGCGCCAGCAGATTTTGGGGCATCGCTACGGCAGGGAATTGTGGCGCGAGTTTATTGTGGCGGCACTGGCATTGTTAATGCTGGAGTTGTGGATTGCGCGGGCGCCGGGCGAGCGCAAAGCAGCGGCTTAAATAAGCGCTAACGGCCCTTTTATTGTGCGGCCGGTAAAAGAGAAAATATCCCATCACAGCGGCAATAGTTTATAAACCTAACCTTCGTCCTCTTCCCTGAGCGCGGCAAAGGTATAAATGCCGTAATTGTGCCCGTCGGCCCAGTTGATGCGAATGCCGTAGCGGCCCACGTAATCAAAACTCTGGGCCCGGGCGGTGGCGGTGGCGGCCGTATCGCTGAGCAGGTTCAACTCCAGCGAATCGGCGGGCGGTTCTTCCT
>CAXGRO010000033.1:0-18257 GCA_964012055.1 uncultured bacterium | reverse complement strand
GTTGTGCAATACCGAGGCCGAGTCGACGCTGCGCAGGAATTGTTGGGCGGCGTTGGAATTTTCGGTGACGATGGCGTCGGTGTGGTGGCTGCTGTGGGCGTTGATGTGGGCGATGGCTTCTTGCAGATTGTCTACTACCTTTATCGAGAGAATGTAGTCTAAATATTCGGTGTCCCAGTCTGCGGCGGTGGCGGCGGCAATGCGGCCGTTGTTGCCGGCCAGGGAGCGGGTGCGGCCGTCTCCGCGCAGTTCTACGTTTTGGGCTTCGAGGGTGGGCAGGGCGCGCTCTAAGAAAGGGGCGGCGATATCTTGGTGCACCAACAGGGTTTCGGCGGCATTGCACACCGCGACGTATTGGGTTTTGGAGTCTACGGCGATGCGCACGGCCTTGTCGAGGTCGGCGGCGGCGTCGACGTAGACGTGGCAGATGCCGTCGGCGTGGCCCATTACCGGGATGTTGGTATGGGCCATGATGTACTGGACAAATTCGTTGCCGCCGCGCGGGATGATGAGGTCGATGTCGTGGTCGAGGTCGAGGATGGCGCCCACGTCTTCGCGCGTTTCCAGCAGGGTGAGCCAGCCGGGGGGGATGCCGTCGACGGCGGCGCTGGCCTCATCGATGATTTGCGCCAGAATGCGGTTGCTGGTGGCGGCTTCGCGGCCGCCTTTGAGCAGCACGGCGTTGCCCGATTTGAGGCAGATGCAGGCGATTTGCACCAGGGCGTCGGGGCGCGACTCAAAAATGACGCCGATGACGCCAATGGGCACGGAGACGCGGTAGAGGTCGAGGCCGCTGTCCAACTCGATGGCGCTCTGGGTAGTGCCCAGGGGGTCTTGCTGGGCGTGCACGCTGCGCACCATTTCGACGGTGGCGGGGAATTTGGTACCGCTCAGGTTGAGGCGCTTGAGCAGGGGGGCGTCCAGCTCGCCTTTTTTCACCATGATTTCGGCGGCTTCCACGTCTTGTTGGTTGGTCGCCAGGATTTCGTCGCGGCGCGCCTCTAAGGCGGCGGCGATGGCGTCGAGAGCGGCGTTGCGGGTGGCCGCGCTGGAAGTGGCCAAAATTTGCGATGCCTGGCGCGCCCCTTTGGCGCGCTGGCGGATTAGCTCGGACATATCAGTCCTCCAAACCGTGGGCGGTGGCGGCCGATAAGATAGATTGCAGGGTGGCGGTGACGCGCTGCGGGTCGTCTACCTTGCCTTCGCCCAAGAGCACGTAGTCGACCAAGAAGTGGGACCACTGCTTTAATTTTGCCGAGTCGCGATTGCCTTTGAGCAGATGGCCCAGGTTGACGATGACGGGGTGCTTGGGGTTGACCTCCAGAACGCGCTTGGTGGGGGCGAACTCGCGGTCGGCCATTTGCATCAGGCGCTCCATGTTTTGGCTCATGCCGCCCTGGGGGGTCACCAGCACGCAGGGGCTGTCGGTGAGGCGGTTGGACTCTTTGACGTCGGCGACGCGGTCCTCCAGTTCCTTTTTGAGAAAGCTGACCAATTCGATGCGCTCTTCCTGGTTTTCGTCGGTGACGCCTTCCAGTTTGACCTCGTCGTCGCCCAAGTCGAGGTCGGCGGCATCGGCGGCCTCGAATTTCTTGCCGTCGAAATCGGGCAGGCTGTTGACCACCCACTCGTCCACCGGGTCGGCCAGGTAGAGCACTTCCAGGTCCTTCTTGCGGAAGGCTTCCAAAAGCGGACTCTGCATTATGGCCTGGCGATTTTCGCCGGTGAGGTAGTAGATGTGCTCCTGGTCGGACTGGGCGCGGTCGACGTAGTCTTGCAGCGACAGCAATTCCTCGGGGTCGTCGGCAAAGGAGGAGTGAAAGCGGAAGAGCTTGGCCAAATCGTCGCGGTTTTCAAAGTCCATGCTGATGCCCTCTTTGAGCACGATGCCGTAGGCTTTCCAGAAGGTCAGATAGTCTTCGGGTTTGTTCTTGGACATCTCGTCGAGCATTTTGAGCACGCGCTTGACCAGGTTGTTGCGGATGCGGGTCATCACCGGATTGTGCTGCAAGGTCTCGCGGGAAACATTGAGCGGCAAATCGTCGCAGTCGACCATGCCGCGCATGAAGCGCAGGTAGAGCGGTAGCAACTCGTTGCAGTCGTCCTGAATAAAGACGCGCTTTACATAGAGATTGAGCGAGATCTTGGGCTCGGGGGTGAAGAGCATTTGCAGCGGCGCCTGCTTGGGTAGGTAGAGGATGCTGTAGAACTGAATGGGCGCATCCACCGCAATGTGCTCGTGGGCCAGCGGGCCGTCGTTGTCGCCGGTGAGGTGTTTGTAAAATTCCTCGTATTGCTCGGCGTCTATTTCGTTGCGCGGCCGGGTCCACAAGGCCGAGGTGTTGTTGGCCTGTTTGCCGGCCACCTTGATGGGGTAGGCGACAAAGTCGGAATGGCGGCGCACTATGCTTTCGATATGGTGGGCGTCGAGGTATTCTTCGGTGTCGCCGCGCAAAAAGATCTTGATTTCGGTGCCGCGTTCGGCTTTGTCGGCGTTGGCTAGGGTGTAATTGCCGTCGCCGGTCGATTCCCACATCACCGCCTGGGCGTCGGGGTCGGCGCTGCGAGTGGTAAGCACGACGCGCTCGGCCACCATAAAGACCGAATAAAAGCCCACGCCAAACTGGCCGATGAGGTCGAGCTTGCTGTCTTCGTCTTTGCTGTCGGCCAGTTTTTTAATAAACTCGGCCGAGCCCGAGTGGGCGATGGTGCCGATATTGCCGTTGACTTCGTCGCGTGTCATGCCAATGCCGGTGTCGCGGATGGTGAGGGTTTTGGGCTCTTTGTCTATTTCGATCTCGATCCGCAGTTCGGCGTCGGGGTCGGTGATGTTCTTGTCGGTGAGCGAGCGGAAGTGGACCTTATCGAGGGCGTCGGAGGCGTTGGAGATGAGCTCGCGTAGAAAGACGTCGGAGTGGGTGTAGAGCGAGTGGATGAGGATTTGTAAGAGTTGCTGGACCTCGGTTTGGAAGGCGCGCTCTTCGACCTCGGCGCCGCTTTGCTCTTGAGTGGTTTCGGTGGACATGGCAGTGTGGCTCCTGTGTTGGAATGGCAGTGCCGTTGCAAAATTGACAATACAGAAAATGTACATAAGTTGGTAAGATTTGCAAGAGTTGGACGATTGCAGCGGGCGGCCTATCTTTTGATGTCATGGCGAATACTGAAGAAATGGTATACGACCTCATCATTGTCGGCGGCGGCCCGGCCGGCGCTGGCGCCGCGCTCTACGCCCGGCGGCAGGGGTTAAAGACGCTGCTGCTCGACAAAGATAAATTTCCGCGCGACAAAATTTGCGGCGACGCGCTCTCTGGCAAGTCGGTGGCCATTTTGTTGGAGCTGGGGCTTTTGGAGCAGGTGCGGGCGCTGCCCGGCGCGGCGATAAACCGCGTGGTGTTTGGCAGCCCAGATCACTCGGCGGTGGACATCGACCTCAAAGAACACGATTTGCACAACAGCCTCACCGGCCAGGTGCTGCCGATGGAGGGGTTTGTCATTCGGCGCCAGGTTTTTGACCACTTCCTCTTTGAGCGGGCGCGGCAGGCGGCCGATAATTGTGTAGAGCAATTTACCGTGCGCGATCTGGTTTTTGAGCATGGGCAGGTGTGCGGGGTGCGGGGGCGCCAAGAGGGCGGTGAGGAAGTGGAATACCGGGGCCGCGTGGTGCTGGGGTGCGAGGGGTTTAATTCGGTGGTGGCGCGCAAAACGGGGTTATACCGGCACGACGGTGAGCACTGGCTGGTGGCGCTGCGCTGCTACTACGAGAATGTGCAGGAGTTGACGGACCAGATTGAGCTGCATTTTGTCGACGATATACTGCCGGGGTACTTCTGGATTTTCCCCCTGGAAAACGGCTGCGCCAACGTGGGTATAGGTTTGGGCCATAACGACATTAAGAGCCACAATGTCGACCTCAAAGAATCGCTGCGGCAAGTCATCGCCAGCGACGCCTTTAGGGCGCGTTTTGCCCAGGCCCGGCCGTTGGAAGGGCCGGTGGGGTGGAACCTGCCCATCGGTAGCAAGCAGCGGCAGATTCACGGCGCCGGTTTTTTATTGCTGGGCGACGCGGCTGGTCTGATCGACCCCTTTACCGGCGAGGGCATTGGCAACGCCCTGTATTCGGCGCGTTTTGCGGCGCAAACGGTGGCCGAAGCGTGCGAGGCGGGCGATTTTAGCGCCGCCTTTCTGCGGCGCTACGAGGAGCGCCTGTGGGATTCGCTGGGCGGCGAGTTGAAGACTAGCAGTCAATTGCGGCGGCTGGGGCAGCGGCGCTTTTTGATGAATTTGGTCATTCGCAAGGCGGCGCGCAGCGCCGAAGTCAGCGATTTAATTTGCGGCATGCTGGCCAGTTCGGTGCCGCGGCAGCGTCTGGTCAACCCGTTGTTTTATCTAAAACTCTTATGGAACTGAGCGGGCGTATCAGGTTTGGCGATAGCTTGCATAAATATTTTCCTTATAACAATACTGTGGACACTTTTTCGATTTTGAGCGGATTTTTGTAAGGTTGAAATTCGTAAGTGATTATTTATCAACAAGTTAAAAATTTCAATATCTATTTTTCTAAGCCGTTATTTATCAATGACTTACAAAAAGTGTCCACAGTATTGTTATAAGCAAGTTATGGTTATTTTCTAAGGCGTATCAAAACGGGTTGTAACGAGGAGCAATAAGATGTTTTGTCCCGATTGCGGCGCCGAGTACTGGGAAGGCTACCGCATTTGCCAAGAGTGCAAAGTTTTTCTGGTGCAAGACCCGCCGCCCCAGGTCGACCCCCGGCGCATTGTTTTTGTCACGGTGATGACCACCGGCGACGCCACCTTGCTGGCCATAGCCAAGTCGCTGATGCAGGACGCGGGCATTTATTACTACGCCAAGGGCGAGGGGTTGCAAGACTTGTTTGGTTTGGGCCGCATGGGCTTTGGTTTTAATCCGCTGGTGGGCCCCATCGAACTCCAGGTGGAAGAGGAGCGGGAGGAGGAAGCGCGGCAATTGCTGGCCAAATTGCTGGAGGAAGAGGTGGAAAAACCCAAATTCTCGGTCATCGGGCCGCAGTGAGGAGCCGTCGGGGGTGAGTGCCGCAGACCGCGTCTATCGCAACGACCTCTTTGTGCGCGCCGCCCGCGGCGAAAAAACCGAGCGCACGCCGGTGTGGCTCATGCGCCAGGCCGGCCGCACCGATCCCAACTACCTGGCGCTGCGCCAGCAGGCCGGGTTGCCGCTGGAGGAACTCTTCCGCCACGCCCAATTGGCCGCCGAAATTTCTCTGCTGCCGCGGCGGCTGGGCATCGACGCCATCATTTTTTTCCAGGACATTCTCACGCCGCTGTCGCCCATGGGGGCGCACTTTGTTTTTGCGCCGGGCCCGGTGCTGCAGCGGCGCATTGAGACGGCGGCGCAGGTCGAGGCGCTGGAGCTCTATGACGTGGCGGCGCACATGGGATTTGTCGGTGAAACCCTGGCGCGGGTGCGGCAATTGCTCGACGGCGAGATGCCGGTGCTGGGGTTTGCCGGGGCGCCGTTGACGCTGGCGGTGTTTATGCTGGAGGGCAAGAGTTTTGGCGACAGTGCTGCCACCGCGCTGTCGTTTATTCGCCAACACCCACAAACGACGCACCGTCTGCTGGACAAGCTGTGCGAGATGACCATCGCCTACCTCAAATACCAGGCCGCGGCCGGGGTGGCGGCGGTACAGTTGTTTGAGTCGGCGGCGTTTTTGCTGACGCCAGAGCTGTACCGCGACTTTGCGCTGCCCTACCAGCAGCGCATTTTTGCCGCGCTCAAAGGCGTGGTGCCCACCATCCAATTTGCGCGCGAGTGGCAAGATTTGGGCGATTTAGACGCGGCCGGGGCAGATATCGTCAGCCTGCCCAGTGGCATCTCCATTGCAGCGGCGCGCGCCCAATTGGGAGAAGAGCGCGTGTTGCAGGGTAATCTCGACAATAAATTGCTGGCGGAGGGCAGCGCCCAAGAGATTGCGGCGGCGGCGTTGGAATGCGTGCGCTCCGGTCAGCAGCGCGGCCATATTTTTAATTTAAACCACGGTTTATTGCGCCACACCCCCTACGACAATATCCTGCACCTGGTGCAAACGGTGGGCGCGGCGCGCCTGTAGGCATGGCATTATCCGAAACCGATCCACTGCGCGAGTTGCAAAGGCTGCGCTGGGAACTGGCCGGCGGCGCCGGCGCTACGCAGCGGCAGCTGGACGAGATAGGCGGGCGTTGGGAAGAGTGCAGAGAGGCGCTGCGCCCGGGCGAGAAGGACGAGAGGCTGGATCTAGTCGACGCTGCGGGCAACACTGTAGATTTGACGGCGCCGCGTTGGCTCTGCCACGTATTGGGGTTGCGCCACCGCAGTACCCACGTATTGCTGTGGTGGTCCAGTCCGGCGCTGGGGCGCGTCTTTGTGTTGCAGGTGCGCAGCTGGGGCAAGGAGCTGATGGCGGGGCAATTGGATATCTCGGTGGGTGGACACGTGGTGGCCGGCGCCGGCGCCGAGGCGACCGCCTATGCCGAAATGGACGAGGAATTGGGCCTTGGCCGGCAGCATGTACGGGGCGGTGAATTGGCGTATTATCGCGGCCACGAGAGTAGGACGGAAGCGGACGATTACTGCGATTTGGAGTGGTGCGAGGTGTATGGCGGCGAGATTAATACGGAGGGGTTAGAGCGCATCCACTTTAAAGACGGGGAAGTGGTGGGGCTTTACCTCTGCCCGGAGGCGGAAATCGGCGGCTTACTCGAGCAAAAAATAATACCTGTTGCCAGTGGGTTGGCCTATTCTCTACCCTATTTTATGGCTAAGTGCGCGAAATATTAGGCTGTCTGTGCGGTGGCGCACAGGTAGAGGTGCTCACCTGGATCTCAGTAATCTCGCACTAATTCCAGCATTTCCTGGGCGGGCAGGGCGCGGCGGAGTGTGTTGAAAGCCTTTTTTTGAATTTGGCGCACTCTTTCTCTGGTTACGCCCAATTGTTTGCCAATGTATTCCAGGGTAAAGGCTTTGTCGCCGTCCAGGCCGTAGGAAAGGCAGATGACGCGCCGTTCGCGCGGGTTGAGGCGTTGCAGTAGACGCTCGACGTGCTGTTTTTTTGATGCGTGCAGGGCCTCGGCGTCGGGAAGGGGTTGGACGGTGTCGGCCAACAAATTTAGAAGATTGCGCTCGTCGTCTTGCGAGAGGGGCTCGTCGAGCGAATGGACCGTCTGGGTACTGCATAGGACGTCGCGAACTTCTTGGGCAGATATCTCCAGGTCTTCCGACAATTCCTCTACGGCGGGTTCGCGGGCCAACTCCTGACCGAGCTGCTTGGAAGCGTTATTAATATCCCTGAGCAAATGCAGTTTATTGGTGGGCACGCGCACGGTGCGATTGTGCGCGTCAATGGCTTCGTGTATGGCCTGTCTTACCCACCACACCGCGTAGGAAATGAACTTAAAACCTTTGTCGTCGTCAAAGTGGCGCGCGGCGTTGAGCAGGCCCAGGTTGCCGGCGCTGATCAGGTCGGCAAAGGGCAGGCCGGCGCGCTGGTATTTTTTGGCGAAGTGGATGACAAAATTGAGGTTGGCCTGGACCAATTGGTCACGGGCCTCTAAATCGCCCTGTTTTATGCGGTTGGAGAGCTCTACTTCCTCTTGGCGCGAGAGCGGTTTAGAAGAGGCGATATCCTTAAAGTAAAAACGCAGCGTTCGCTGGGTGTCCATTGTCGTTTCTTGCATAATATGCCATCCTTGCGGACAAATTCGACGAATTGGCTATTTTTGCGACCTCTTTTGAGAATTCACGCAAAAAGTGTGCCAAGGATAGAGCAGGAGAACAGCGGAAGGAGGGGAGGTTAAATTAGCGAAATAGCTGGGCAGAAAATCACCTTTTCGCTAATACCTGCTCATTCATACATAGAAGAATGGGTGGGCAATGGGTTTTGCTAGAGGGAGGGAAATGGGGCATATTATCGTTGGTTCTGGTGGGACGGTCAGGTAGGGGCGTAGTATATCTGCGTTCGGAGTTAGTTAGCATTTTGAAAGACGCTTATTCTTAGAGAAACGCTCGCTGAGCGAGAGGTACCCCCCTTACCGCGTTACAGGCTAACGCTCACCTTAAATGACATACAAGGAGGAAGAGCAACCTCATGGCACAAGCATTGCCGTTGGTGGCTTACGAGGATCTAGAGGGGCAGGTGGAGGCAATGGAGAGGGACGGGTACGCCTATTTTCCCAACGTGCTCGATGCAAAAACGATGGCCGAGTTGCGCAATTGCATGGACCAGTTGGAAGCCATACCGGAAAGTTTTGATAAACATACCAAACCGCCGGAGGAGCCGTTTCTCAACAAATCGATTAACAATGTATTTAATCGGGATCCGCTGTTTTTGCAATATCTCGATTGGCCAGGCATTATCGAATTGGCCGAGGCGATACACGGGGAAGATTGCCACGTCATTGGCATGACGGCGTGGATGACCGGGCCGGGGCGGCCGGACCAGACGCTGCACACCGATTGGCAGCCCTTGAGCTTGCCGCAAGACATTATGAGTGACCCGCGGGTAAAGTTGCCGATATTTATTTCGACGGCGCATTTTTATTTGGACGATGTGAGCCAGGAGTTGGGGCCAACGAATTTTGTGCCGGGCAGTCACGCATCGGGACGACCGCCGGAAAAGGGCGAGTTGTCGTTTGACGGGGCCCAAGAGCGCAGCATATTGTGCCGGGCCGGCGACGTGGTGATTTTTCGCTGCGAGGTGTGGCACCGAGGCACAGCCAATACCAGCGACCAGACGCGCTATTTATTGCAGGTGCACTACGCCAAGCGCATGATAACGCAGAAGTACCCGCCCTATCTCAATAAATTTCAGTTTGACCAAGATATACTGGCGCAAGCGACGCCGCGGCAGCTGCGCCTGTTGGGGGACCATCGGTCCAGCAACTACGATTGAGGGAGAGACGATCATGTACGTAGGAGCGTATGATGCGCCGGTCAGGGATTTGCAGTCTTATGCGCTGCGTTTGGAAGAATTGGCGCTGCTCGGTTTTAGCAGTGTGGGGCTGGCCGTCGACTGGGACGAGCATCCGCGCGATCTGGGCGCCGGCCAGCGCCAGACTATCGCCGACCTAGTTAAAAGGCACGGGTTGGAATTGCGCTTGCATCCTGACCTGGGCAAATTGCACCGGCGGGCGGAAGAGGAAGGAGTGCAATGGGCGGAGTGCGTGCGGCGCGATATGGGGGCGCTGGCCGAGTGGGCATTGGAGGTGGGCGCGGTGTCGATTTGCTGCGACAGTGTGCGCGCGCTTTTTGACGAGACAGTGGCGGCGTTTGGGTGGATGATTGAGATGACTCGGGGTACGGGACTCAAACTGGGGGTGGAGAACAGCCAGCGGGGTGTGATCAATTCGCCGGAAAAGATGAACAAAGCGGTTGAACGGGTGGGCGATGAGCGCATGGGGTTGTTGGTGGACGTGGGACACATCAATACGACAGTTGCCAAGGGATGGGTCGATTGCGCCAGTGCGGTGGAATTTTTGGCGGGGTTGCGAGTACCCATTTGGGATACACATATTCACAATAATAGCGGCCAGACGGACGACCACCGGACGGTGCGGGACCCGGAGGGCACACTGGATATGCGGGAAGTGGTGGTGGGGCTGCACGCGCTGGGTTATGCGGGACCGCTGAACATGGAATGTACGCGCAAGGCGAGAAAGCAGAGTATGCGGGAGATGGAGGAGACGATTGTGGCGGACAGGGCATACCTAGAGGGATTGATTGCGGAACTCGGTCAGATGAACTCATAGCGCCATGCGCTATTTAATTTTCTTGGTCCTCTGCACCTGGACGGCGCTGGCAAGGCCTACGGGCAGTGGCTTGCCGGCATCAATTTTGCGCTCAGTCCGTACCTCTACCTCAAGAGCGAGTTCCAGTCCAGGTCCTCGGGATCGCGCGCTGCGATTTGCCGCGGTTCGGCGAACTCAACTTCCGTACTTCGCCGTTACTTCCCACCACCCCCTATCCTCCAGTGGACAGCGCGTCAGATAAGTTTGCAGGCCCGCCGCGGTGGCGGCGGCAAGCGCCAGGTCCAACTCGTGCGGCGTCAGCACGCGGCCCCCGTGCTGGTCGTCAAACCAGGAGCGGACGCGCTGGGCGTCGCCGATCTGGGCAATGGCCCGACGCACTTGTGGCTCGACGATTTTGGCGAAGAAGGCGCGGGGCAGTGGTTCTCCCAGGTAGGTCGCGGTGGTGGTGTCCTGGTGCGGCGGTTCTATATGCTGGGTCAGATCGGTGAGGTTTTGCACCTGCGGCAGTACAAAACCAAAGAGCCGGAAGACAAATTGTAAGATGGCATCTTCCGACAGACTGGGATTCCAATCTCTCAATGTTTTAACCCAGCGATAAACCGTGCCATAGAGGCCGTCCACTCCCCCCATCCACAGGTAGATTTTGGGCAGCACAAAATCGGCCAGGGGCGCCAGGCGCGGCAGGTCGTAGCCGGTCATGGGGGCAAAGGCGGGCAGGCGGGCGCCAATGCCCATCTGAAGATGGGCGTTTATCTCTTTGACGCCCTGGCACAAAGCGCGGACATAGGCAGTGACAGAATCCTTTTTGTAGGCGAACCACTGTTCGACCAGCGGTTCTGCGGCCAGCGCGGCGAGAACATCAGCGACCGATTGTGCGCCGGGAGGAATGGTCGCAAGGCAGACGTCGTCCAGATTGTGGAGTTTGTTCAACAGGCAATGCGCGGCTTGTTTTAAATCGTCCAAGTCATAACCCAAACGAGCGGCCGCCTGTTGGCAGCAGGGGCCAAAGCAGGCGAAGAGGTTCCAATTGTCGTCCATAAAACCGGGGGCGATCTCGTAGCCGAACTCGGGCCCGTCGGTGATAAACCCCTCTATCTCTGGCCAGTGGGCCTGTACGTCGCGGATGCGGCCCAAGTAGTAGGGCAAAAAGGAAGGGTCGTTGGCGCAGGCGGCCCAGTAGGATTCAACCGCCGCGAGAGACCGGTCTGGACGGAGGACGTGTTTAGCTGACAACTGTCGGTACGCTTCAGGGGGGCCGGCGTGCGGGTTGGTGCTGTAGGTAAAAAGGCGCATGCCGCGGTCTTTGGCGGCTTTTAAGAAGGAGCGGATGGCGGGCTCCAAGGCCGCAATTTCAGCCGCTGGCGCGGGAGGTACAATGGGGCAGTCGACATAGTGGGCGGGGTTGGGTGCCAGCGGCAGGGCGCCGGTGCATACCAGACCGCGCACCCCGGCCTGGTCGAGGCGGTCGAGGATTGTGGCGGCGGAAAACTGGTCGAGGAACGTCCAGTTGCGCACCATGAACCAGGTGGTTAGAGGCATGGTTGCTCAGCCGCCGACAAAGGCGTTGGTTGGCAGCGGCCGCACGGCCCCCTTTTGCGCCAGGCTGTTGAGCAATTGGATTTGCGTTTTGATCAGGGTCTTAAATTTGTCCGGCGCGTTTTTTAATTGGGCGAGTTCCGCGTCTATCTCTTTCATTAGGAGGTCTATCTCCCAGTGGGCGTCTTGCATTTGGGGTGTTAGGATGGATTGGTAGCGTTCGATGTTCCAGCCGGCTTCCACCGCCGCCTGCTTGGCCGCCGCAAAGGTGATTAGGGTTCTAATGTTGGCGTCGCTGTGCAATTGAAAGGACGCCAATTGGGCGCGCAAGAGGACCGCCATAAAGTGGGGTATCTGCTCGGCGGCGGTGGGCCTTGCGTCCCATTCCGCATAGGCCAGGCGTTTGGCCCATTTGCGCGTTTTGCTCATAACCTGCCTGAACTCGTCGACAGAGCCAAAATACCAGGAACACAGAGAGAATACTACCCAGTCGAACGACTGCTCCGGAAAATCGAGATTGGGCGCCAACACGTCGGTTTCCATTTCTAGGCGGATGCGGGCGCCCAGGTTGGAGCGGCGCATAAAGTCCCACGCCTCCTCCATGGTCACCGGGCTGCCGTAGTGGGGCGGGGCGTTGTCGATGCCGTGGACAAAACCGCCGGGCCCCACGGCGTGGGCCAATACGACAGTGGTGCTGACCTGGCCGCAACCTATTTCGAGAATTTTGTCGCCGGGCTGTGGGTTCCAAAACTCGATCAGTTTGAGGTGGTGCGCCGTTTGAATCTCATTAATTAAAGGGTCCGCCTGAAAAAGCGGGATTTGCTGTACTATATCTTGCAGATTCATGACTGGCTCAATGCGGCGACGTAGGGGAGAGCGCGGTAGCGCTGGTCGCAATCCATGCCGTAGCCTACTACAAAGAGGTCGTCTACGGCAAAACCGCAGTAGTCTATGGGCACTTGGCACTGGCGCTTTGCGGTTTTGTCGAGCAAGGTGCACACCTTGATGGAGCGCGGCTTTTTTTCGCTTAGATGGGCGAGCAGGTAGTGCAAGGTTTTTCCCGTGTCTACAATGCCGTCGATCACCAGTACATCGGCATCTCCAATGTCGATGACGAGATCTTTGCTCATGGAAATTTGGTCGCCGGACTTCGTGCCTACGTACGAGGAAATGTCGACAAAGTCGTATTGCAATTTTTCCCGCAGGTCGGTGGGCAGGTTGGCTATTAGGTCCATCATAAATTGCACGGCGCCGTTGAGAATGCCAACAAAAAGCGGTTGTGACGGGCTATATTCTGCGGCGATCTGGCGGGCGAGGGCGGCCACGCGCTGTTGTATGGCGGTTGAGTCGAATAAGATATCCATAAATGGCGTTCAGGTTTGGGGGCCTAGTTCCTGTTCGATTACGGTCTCGTAGGCTTCCAATAGCACGGCGCGGTCGGCGCCCAAATCGGGAGGGAAGTGGCGCTCGATGGCAAAGGTGCCCTCGGCCGACTCTTCGAGGTAGTTGACGATGGACTGGATGTGGAAGTCCGCTTTGGTGGTGCGCAGAGTGCAGGCGGCCAGGCGGCGGCGGATGTCGTCGCGCAGATAGTGTTCCAGCAGAATGGGGTATTGGTGTAAGAGTTCTTGCATGGTAAAGCGTATGCGCAATTCTTCGAAGAATGCCAGGGCACCTATGTTATCCTGAGACCACTCGTTGAGTTTGATTCTCCAGCGCGGGTCCATATCATTCCTTTCGACGAATTTTTTGCCTATAATTATAATTCATGAAGGGGTCGGGGTCGATGGCAATATTGTGGGCGGGCAATTGACCCCACTGCGGGTCTTAGCTGAGGTAGATTATGTTTATCGACGAAGTGGAAATCAAGGTGGAGTCGGGCGGCGGCGGCGACGGCTGCATGAGTTTTCGCCGCGAAAAATACGTGCCCCGGGGTGGGCCCGACGGCGGCGACGGCGGCGACGGCGGCAGCGTCGTTTTTAAGGTCGACCGCAATCTGGCCACCTTGCGGGATTACCGCTACAAACACCATATCAAGGCCGAGCGCGGCGCCCACGGCCGCGGCAAAAACATGACCGGGGCACGCGGCCAGAATGCGGTTATCCGGGTGCCGCCGGGCACGCTGCTGCGCGGCGAGGACGGCGAGGTGGTGGTGGACTTGGTGGAGGATGGGCAGGAGCACGTCTTTTTGCGCGGCGGCCGCGGTGGTCGCGGTAATGCGCGTTTTGCCACGTCGCGGGTGCAGGCGCCGCGCCGCGCCGACGCGGGCCAGGAGGGCCAGCAGGTTATGGTGAAGTTGGAGTTAAAACTATTGGCCGACGTGGGCCTGGTGGGTTTTCCCAACGCCGGCAAGTCCACTTTATTGTCGCGTTTGTCGGCGGCATACCCCAAAATTGCCGACTACCCCTTCACAACGCTGGAACCTTGTTTGGGCATTGTCAAATGGGCGGAATACGAGAGTTTTGTGCTGGCCGACCTGCCCGGTTTGATCGAGGGGGCGCACGAGGGCAAAGGCCTAGGGTTGCGTTTTTTGCGGCACATTGAGCGCACGCGCCGGCTGCTGTTTGTGCTGGATTGCACTAGCGAGGCGCCGGAGGAAGAGTGGCAGACGTTGCGCGCCGAGTTGGGGCAGTTTAACAAGAGTTTGTTGGACAAGCCCTGTGCCATTGCGTTTGCCAAAACGGATTTATTGGGGGCGGCGGATTTTGTCGATCCCTTTGTGGGCTTGGACGTGCCGCGGTACCTGGTTTCGGCGGTGAGTGGGGATGGGTTGAAGGAGATGGTGGTGGCGTTGGGACGGGAGGTGAAGTCGCAGAGGGAAGGGGAGGTGTAGGGACCACCCCCTTACCGCGTTACAAGGAAACGCCAGTTTTTTAAAAATAAGTAACTACGAAGCCCCGTTGTGCAATTGTACCTGATAAGACATTACGGCTACGGCGGCGCCCAGGTTGAGGGAACTGGCGCGGCCGTTGATAGGGATATAGACGAACTCGTTTACGGCGCTTTGTAAATCGGGGGAGAGACCGGCGCGTTCGTTGCCAAAGAGCAGGGCCAGGGGGCGGTGATAGGTGGGTTGGCGGAAGTTGAGGTGGGCGCGGGCCGAGGTGCCTACCAGCCATAGGCTGTGAGTTTGGGCCCAGGAAAGGAAGGCGGATGGGGTAGGACTGGTGAAGACGGGGACGGAGAAGATGGAGCCCATGCTGGCGCGCAGCGCTTCGGGGTCATAGGGGTCGACGGCCGGGCCGATGAGGACCACGGCGCTGCCGCCGGCGCAGTCTACCGTGCGCACGATGGCGCCAACGTTGCCGCGGTCTTGCGGGGCTTCGAGGGCTACGATGAAATGATCGGCGCCGGGGGCAAAGTGGGCGAGGTCGCGTTGCGGCGGGCGGATCAGGGCGCCCAGGCCCTGGGGTAGTTCGCTGACTGTGAGGTGGCGGTAGACGGGGGCGGAAACAGTTGTTTGGCGCAAAGGGGTTTGGTCTAGCATCTGCCGCGCCAGGTCGCTGCGCAGCAGGTCGGGGGCCCACACCAGCATTTCTATATCCCAGTTCAGTTCAATGGCTTCCAGTACGGCGCGAATGCCTTCGGCCCAAAAGCAATTTTCACGGCGGCGGTATTTCTTGTGCTTGAGCGAGCGAATGCGTTTGACCAGGGGGTTGGAAAAGCTGGTGATGTCTGCCATGAGGTCGGGGTGAGATAATTGGAGTTATTGCCGAACGAATCGTGCGCTTTACACCAGTATAATAACAATTGGCGCGGCGGCCAATACGTTCGTCAAGGCGCGTCCAGGAACCTGGCGCACCTTACGGATCAATCCTTTGGAGTTTATGGGTTTTTCGAGGCGCTCGGTGCCGGCGAACTCCGCCGAGGACGCGGCGGCGACGTGGCCAGTAAAAATGATCACCTTGACGTTTGGAGCAATAGAGCGCAAATGCGCTAATGTCTCTTGGCCGGACATGTGCGGCATGGACAAATCGAGCAAAATCAGGGCGATTTGATCGGAGTGGCGCCGAAATGTTTCCAAGCCCTTGCGGCCGTCTTCTGCCACCAATACGGGGTGCCCATAGTGTTCGAGAATGCTGCCGACGGTGTGGCGTATCATTTCTTCGTCGTCAATTACTAAAATCGTTTCTCCGCCCGGAGAAGGGGATTCAACAGCGACCTGGGGAGGTTCAACTTGGCGGTCTGCCGTTGGTAGATAAACCGAAAATGACGTGCCGCTGGCGGGCCGACTGGAGCAATTTATCCAGCCGCTGTGCTGGTGCACGATGCCGTAGACCGTAGACAGCCCCAACTCCGTGCCCAAGCCCACGTCTTTGGTGGTAAAGAACGGAGCGAAGATGCGGCTTTGCGTTTCTTCGTCCATGCCCACGCCGTTATCGTAAATCTGTAATCGGACAAAGGGCCCCGAGCGGTTTTGCTCTTTGTCCTTTTCTGCGGCCGAGATGGAATCGATCAGATCTACCGACAAGTCGATGGCCGGTTGGCGGTCGCCTATGTCGCTCAGCGCGTCACGGGCGTTGAGTAGCAGATTCAAGAGGACCTGTTCGATTTGCGTTGCGCTGCCCATGAGGGCAGGCAGGTTTGGGGGGCTTGACTTTGAAGACGATCTGGGGGTCAAAGGTCTTGCGGCACATGTCCACTGTTTGCTCGATCAGCGGAGGAAGCTGAAACGGCTTGTACTCGGGGTGCAGGCCCTGGCGCGAATACGCCATGAGTTGGCGCACCAGATCCGCTCCCTTGAGCGCCATTTCCTCAATGTTTTGCAAATGGGGTTGCAGCGGCTGGGGCTCTTCCATTT
Source organism: uncultured bacterium (assembly GCA_964012055.1). GTDB lineage: Bacteria > Latescibacterota > UBA2968 > UBA8231 > UBA8231 > CAXGRO01. The sequence goes on along the minus strand of CAXGRO010000033.1, from coordinate 2,138 downwards.
GGGCCAGGCTTATATTGCCCAGAATACCCATGAGCAAATTGTTGAAGTTGTGGGCCACCCCGGCGGTGAGTTGGCCGATGGCCTCCATTTTTTGTGCCTGCCGCAATTGTTCTTCCTGGTTTTTTATGCGCTGCAAGTCTTCCAGACGCCGGTAGGCGTCGCCCATGGCGGCGGCGAATTCTTTGAGAATTTCGATATCTAACGGGCTAAAAGCCGCTTCGCGCGTGCTGTTTACCGCCAGCGTGCCCGTTTGAAAAGGCACGTCGATTACGCAGTTGATTTCGGGGAAGAGCGAATCGCTGTATTGCGCTATTTCGTTTTTATTGCGCCGGTACACGAAGTTGCCAGTTTCGAAGGCTTCTCTGGTGGCCCGGTTCTTTTTTAAATCCGAGTTGGGATTGTAGAAGGCACTTACTTTGCCGGTTGTTCCAAGAAAATAAAAAGAAAAGAGCCCGCTTTCGTACGGCGCTCTAACCAGGACGCTGGAATCTCGAAAGTCCATGTACTGGCGCAACTCTCGCGTTACGCAAAATCCCACTTCGCGCCAATCGTCCGGGCTTTCCATGCGCAACACCTCGTTGCGCACGCGCTGCAAACTGAGAGCGATGCGCTGGCGCAACTCGGCGTGCTCGCGCTCTGTTTGCAGATCGCTTATTTCGCGCCTGAGGCCGTCCAATTCTTCTACGAGTTGTGCCTTGGTCTTATCGAAGGCGTTCATCAATGCGTTTTAGGGAATGCCCGCTTTGGCATTAGTCTTGACATCGGGCAATGTTGAGCCGAAAAAATCCGCCTTAGTATGATGGGTAAAAGATATGCGACTCGTCAAGACCCAACTACACAAAGATGCGATTTGGGCGACTGCGAGGCTTGGGAGAAATTAACTGATTTTTTGAGAGAGAAGTGTTAGATGGACGTAGCATTAAGGCCGATTTAGGCCTTAATGCTCTGGGGCGAGCGAGTTGGGCGGGCGCAGAGATAGCGGAACGTAAAAGCGGCGGAGGTGGGGAGCGGTTAAAAAGTTCAATCGCGAAAGCCGTATTCGTCGATATATCCCTCGATGACGGCTACGTTCTCCGAGTCGATATTTTGCAATTGAAAGCCGGTATCAAAAAAGTCTGGATTGACATCCTTTCTGCACCATACGCTGTGGGCATCGCAGACAATTTCTCTGCGTCCCCGTATAGCCTGGGGTAATTCCATGCGCAGGTGAAAATCGACGTCGGTCTCAATGGGATTGGGGCTGACCAATTTTATGCCTTCAATGGTCATGTCGACGACGTGGCCCACCAGGTCGTCGGTACGGCGGTCGAAGGTGGGCAAATAAAAAAGGGCGTGTCTTCTTTTGATTCCTTTGCGTTTTGACATGTGTAGAACTCCCGTTTAATTGACTGAATTGCGCATTTCGACAGTGAGGCGCTGGACGGCCGGCGAAACGGCCTGCGTAAGCTGGTTAAATTCGTCCAGGTCCAGTAGGGGCTGATCGAAGAGATTTTCCGGAAAGAACGCTTCGAGGCGGTGTCTGACGCCCGCCTGCAGCGCCGCGGCAATAGGGTATTCGGCTTCTGCGGGAAAGGGATAGAGGAGATGGCCAACTATATTGGACACGCCTATGAGAAAAGCGAAGGTTTCGTCGATTTCGGGCCGGTGGTGTTTCTCTATGGCGTGGCACAGGCGATCGCCTATGCCCCACTTGGCGCCCAATATTTCGCTGACGACCGGGTGGTTCAAACCGTCGGCAATGCGATCTTCGACGGTGGACATGGAGATAGACCAGTTGCGCTGGCGCAACTCTTCTACCAGCATGGGATAGAGGCCGGGATATGCCTGAACCATGGCTACTTTGCCGAGATCGTGCATGACGCTGCCGATAAAAGGTTCGTCGCGTTCGTAGTCGAGCCTAAGGCGTTGGGGCAGGTCGATGCGGCGCAGTATTTCCAGTTCTTCCGGTTGCAATTGGAAAGTGGCAAATTCACTTTTCTGGTTTGCCGTCCACTGCGTTTCGTCGAGGGGAAAAGACAGAATGTGGGCTGCGTAACCAACGCTGACGTTGTGCAACCAAAACGCCTCTAAATCAAAGCCGTTATGACCGGATAGCCTATTTTGGCCCACTTAGGGTGAGACTTTTTGCTGTTTGATAT
>CAXGRO010000032.1:0-18335 GCA_964012055.1 uncultured bacterium | reverse complement strand
GTGGTACGACCACTACTTTGTCGGCGTTGAGGGCGACGTCGAGTTCTATGTGGAGGAGGCGGTCGAAGCGGGATCGCCGGTTTTGGAACTGGGCAGCGGCAGCGGGCGGATCTTATTGCCCACCGCCGCTGCTGGTATTAGCGTTGTTGGTGTCGAGCCCGACGCAGAAATGCTGGCGCTGTGTCGCCAGAAATTGGCTGCCGACCCAGCGGTGCAACAAAGAGTCGAATTGGTCCAGGGCGAAATGCAAACGTTCGCTCTGGAGCGAAAATTTACTCTGGTCACCATTCCCTATCGTACTTTCCAGCACTTACTGACCCCCTTTGATCAACAAGAGGCGCTAGAAAATATACACGCCCACCTCGAAGACGACGGCCTGCTCGTCTTTAATGTATTTGATCCCCTGCAGGATATCGCCGCAACTGGAGGTTTGCTAAGCCACCCTCCTTTGCGCAAGGACACAGATTTCATCGACCCGCACACAGGACACCGCGTCGTGGTCTGGTACAGCCGCCAATACGATCCCCAGGTACAATTGCTCGAACAGGAAATTATCTACGAAGAAATAAACGGAGAAGGCCGTTGTAGCAGCCGCACCTATGGCCGTTTAAACTTGCGGTATACGCCGCAGGGAGAAATGCAATATCTGCTCGAACGCAGTGGTTTTGCCGTAGAGGCGCTCTACGGAGATTTTGCCGGGCGGCCATTTGAAGGTTTTGGCGAGCAGATTTGGGTCGCTCGCAAAATATAGTCTCTAACAGGTTCGAGTTATTAATTGTCAAATAGCTATAAAGCAGTAATCTGGGATTGGAACGGCACGTTACTCGATGACGCCCAGTATTGTGTCGATATCGTCAATCAATTGCTGCTGCGGCGCAATTTGTCTCCCATTCAATTGCCGCGCTATCTCGAAGTATTTGGTTTCCCCTTGCAAGATTATTGTCGGCGACTCGGTTTTGACCTGGATAGCGAGTCCTTTGAGGATATCAGTTCCGAGTTTATGGAACTTTACGAGGAGCGGCGTTGGCAATGCCCGCTGCGCGAGGGGGCCTTAGACATCCTGTCTGGCTTGCAGGAGAAGGGAATAAAGCAGGCCATTTTATCGGCCTATCGCCAGCAAACGCTCGATGAATTAGTCGATTATTTTGCTTTGCGCCCCCACTTTGCCTACGTAGTCGGCGTCGATAATGATTTGGCACAGGGCAAAGTGGCCACCGGAGTGCATTGGTTGCAAGCAGCCGGCTGGGATCCTCACCAGGCGGTTATGATTGGCGATACAGATCACGACCTGGAAGTAGCCAGGGCATTGGGTACAGATTGTGTTTTAGTCGCGGGAGGCCATCAAAGTAGACCGCGCTTGGAGAAATGGGGGGTCGATGTTGTGGCGGATTTGGCGGATTTTTATAATCTATTGAATTGTGATACAGCGTGAACCGGACTGACTACTGCGCGTTCTTCCGAGTGTCTCGGGGGCTACGGGGTTTTAGCTCGCGCTCTGGCGGACGGCCGAATTTATGAAATGACTTCCAGGTATCACCTCACACTGTGGTCTGCGAAAAAATAAAACTGGCAGGATAACAATTAATACTGAGGAACTCATCATGAGCCAGAACTGGAGCGGTATTTTTCCCATTGTCATAACGCCATTTATTGAAAGTGGTGAAATGGACGAGGAGAGCCTGCGACGCCAGGTCGATTTCTGTATTGCAGCCGGAGCCCGCGGACTAGTAGGGCCGGCCAATGCCAGCGAGTTTGCCACGCTCGCGGACGACGAGCGGCGGCAATGGCTGCAAATCGTCATCGATGCTGCGCAAGAGAGAGTGCCGGTGATCGCATCCATCACCTCGGGGCACACATTGCCGGCCGTGGCCCTGGGGCGCTTTGCTCAGGAGGCAGGTGCCGGGGGGATCATGGCCATGCCGCCGCATATCCTGCACGTCGATGCTCAAGGGTGTTATAGCTACTACCAGGCTTTGGCCACTGCGCTGTCCATTCCAATTTGTATTCAGAATTTCTATGGTCCCCTGGGTACGCCGATGAGCGCAGATTTGCTGGCTCGCATGTGCCGTGAGTTAGACGGGGTGGACTATATCAAAGAGGAATCGCCGCCCGAACCGCGGCAGGTAAGCGCTACCCTGGCGGCGGCCGGCCAGGTCTGCAAGGGAATTCTGGGGGGCCAGGGAGGTATTTACATATTAGACGAATACAGGCGGGGCGCGGTGGGCAATATGCCGGGCAGCCACACCACAGACGTGCTGGTAGAAATCTGGAAGCATCTGGAGGCAGACCGGGAGCAGGAGGCGCGCCAACTATTCTACGGTTTGCTGCCGTTGATGAACTATGAACGGCTTTATGGCGTGACTGTCTACAAGGAAGTATTGTACCGTCGCGGCATTATCTCCAGCCCCTATCAGCGCGCCCCCGGGGGGCAATTGGACACCTACGACCGCGAGGAATTGGGTATTATCTTGGGGGAAGTCGAGAAGCTATTTATTGTGTGATAGGTGGCGCTCTTAGTTTCTAAGTGAACAATGCCGGAACTGGCGTGGCTTGCGGTGGCGAGAATGAAAATCACGGCTTATTAAGCTTTTTTCTAGTTCTTGCCAACTGATTATTACTTGCTTAATTCGATACTTCTGCAAGAAAATGGACGATATCGCTACTTAAAGTGGGTAAGAGCGTCGCATTAGGGATCACGTGAAATAAAAGAAATGTTATATAAACAATACTGTGGACACTTTCTGCCATATTACAAAAAGGTGAAAATTCCTAACTCTTTTAAAACCAATAGTTTTATTTTTCAGACTTTTTAAAACCCAACTTAGCTCGACTTTATCCATTTATGTAGCATAACAGACGGTGTGTATCAAGCGGTTGAGTAGGGGTCGTGGTATTTTTTGCATGTCCTTTTGTGGGGCCGACGTTGAAAAAGTCTGCCAGAGGCGCTTTCGGACCCAGGCCAACGCGTCAGCAAAGGTGGGTTTTTCTTTTTGATACCAAGCGGTGATGTGGCATCGGGTCGTGCGCTTTTTGATCAGATGCTGGGCGATGAGAGCGACCAGGCTGAATAAGGCCAACAGCACCGGGGTCGTGCGGACGATCGCCCGGTCGTTCCATTGGCGTTGGGTTTCCATGCCCAGATGGGCTCGGGCCGCTTCAAAGGTGGTTTCGACACACCAGCGCTGGATGAAAAAGGTCAGCATCTGTTGCGGGGTCAACGTCAAGTCGGTCGATAGCAAGGCTTGGGGCTTCAAGAAGCTGTCGGGGTCTTTGATCAGCAGCCAGCGAAGGGGTACGACGGGCAAGCCACTATGATACCAGACGGCGGTTTGGGAATAGAGCTGTAGGGTGCGGGGGCCGGTGCTATACCATCGATCGATAGTCACCTCGTGCCAGGGCGTCGTGGCATCCTCCAGGTGCTGTTGGAGGGTGGGCAAGCGACCGCCTTTCTTGCGGGGTCGACCGGGGGCGCCGGGAGCCCTTGGGGGAGCGGGCTCATACCGGGGCGGCATCCAGCCGCAGTCGAGTGATCACGGCGGCATAGGGCCGGACCGCTTGGAGAAAGCCTACCGCCGCAAAGCTGGCATCGGCGACGACGATCAGGCGCCGGGTGGGCAGCCAGCGAGCCACTAACCGCAGCATGGTTTGGCCCCGCTCTAACAGCGTACGGGGGGTGCGGCCTCGTTGGGTATAATAGCGCTGGGAGGGACACAACACGCTCAGAAAAGGCAATGCCCAGGTCCGATCCGCCCAAGGGATGGGCGCCAACAGCATCAGCGACAGCCAGCGTAGGCCACTGGCTTTGACGAAATGACCCTGCGTGGAGCGCACCGGATCGCGATAGATGCCTTGGGCCGCAATGTGATCGCCGCGCCGCCGCTCAATCGTATCGTCGAGGCCCAACACGAGGGGGCCGGCCGGCACCACGTGGTCGACTAAGAGCGCCAACAGGCGCCGACTGCCAGCCAGGGGCGACCACGCACAGCGATTGAGGACCCGGTGATAGGTTTGAAACGTCGGTTGATCGCTTAAGCCCACCACCTCTAACACCGCGCTGACCGTGCGTTTACCCGGCGCCAGCAAAGCGCCGATCAACAACGTCTGAGCCTGGGCCAGACCCGCGATGAGAAAATAGGTGCAAAATGAGACAAAATCGTTAAATCGTTATTATATCCTGTGGCAGCCGACCCATCAGTTCCTCCTTAGCAGTAGGTGTCTTGACACCATCTACACTAAGGAAGAATATGAGTCGCTGCCATTTTCGTTTGGACAAAGTCGAGCTTAGGGTTCGGGGCAAAATCGAGCTAAGTTTGATTTAAAAATTGGTCGACCACGTAACCCATTGATTTTCATAGCCCCATATGCGCAAAATCTGTCCACAGTATTGTTATTGGTAACCCACTCTAAATCAAGGGAAGTACTATGTATATTTACGCAGTAGTATTCGAGAGTAACCCGAACGAGTTGGTGAATAACGAAAGTGTTTTTGCCGACGGGGGTGACGCGCAAAAGGCTCGAGACAACTGGAATGCATATATTCCTGCATGCGAAACCCGCCCTGCCAAAGTTGCACCAATGGTAGTTAGTGGCGCAAAGACCTGCTTTGACGGGTTCCTCGAGCTCATTGCCAGAAAAAACTTCTTCAATCGTTCCTTAAACTGGGTGACGGTTGCATAGCCAAGAGGCGAAAGTATTTATTATATCTCGGTCGAGCTCAATATCCATAGTTACCAACTATAGAAAAACACCGGACAGAATTATACTGTCCGGTGCTATTTTTATAATGCGATATAGATGCCGAGGCCTGCGAGTGCAAGCCATAGGTTTGTAATATTCGAGACCGACATATTCATGATCGCCTCAAGGGGCCGCTCGCCTCTTAAAAAGCTGAGCATCATTTTAAACTCTGGCCACGAAGTGAAAAATGAAAGTACGACGAATCCAATAATACCCTTCGGCGTGTTCGATGCTTCTGCGGTATGGCTCACCACAGGATCAAGCATGTAGCCTGCTGCAATGAGCACAAGGATAGACGGAGCGCACCACCATGTATACACGCTCGGTTCGTCATCCTCATTGCTTTCAGGCTCTGTTGGACGCCGTGCAAACAGGATAGTACTCACAATTAGTGTGACAACCATCCACAAGGCATAGTCTCCATCACTAATCTTGATGTATCCAACCACAGCGAGCGTCACGGTTGTGATGAGTGTCGCTGCGACAAAGCGAGTTTCCGTTCGGAGCACCATTCCTAGTGCACGACATACCAGTGCCGCGAGGATAAGGAGCACTGGATTCATCACATTTGAGCCGAGTGGCGTTGACACTGCAAACAGTGCATTACCCACTGCGAGCCCTACAATAAGACAAATCGCTTCAGGTCCGTTCGTGATAAATCCGGTAATCGTCCCAAGACCTCTCACATTCCTAAGTGTCTCAATGATAACATCCACAGAAAAGCCAATTGAGACCATTAGCAACACAATTGCGGCTACACCTATAAACGAATTGAGCAAATTACCACCATAGATAATCGCTGAAACTGAAAAAAAGACAGTAGCTGCGACCCATGAAAAGAAGTCTAAGGGAGTAATCGAGCTGAGTAAAAACTTTCGCATCTGTGTCCTCCTGGTTACCAATACTGTCGACACTTTTTGAGACTGTTCATTTACCATTACCCCCTTGTGACTGCCGCCCAGTGAGGGGAGCATTACCGGTTCAGAGGGAAAGCGGCCCAAATCTGACGGGGGAATTGGAGACCCTGGTCACACTTGCGAAAATTATGACCTTACTTCCGTAAAAACAGCAAGTTATCAGAGATTTATGGAATCGTGAGTGAACAGTCTCCACTTTTTATTGGAATTTAGAAACGACGAATCTTGTAACTCGTTAAAAAACAACACCTGTATGAATTCATGGCTTTTTAATCAAACTCAGATAATCGAGCTAACTTCGAGTAAAAAAACAGTGGGTCACGTAACCTATTGATTTACACAGACCTTCGAGGTCAAAAAGTGTCCATAGTATTGATAAATGGTTGTAATTTAAATTATTTAAAACAGGTAAATGGCAGTGATGGCGGTGAGTTACCGCAGTTGAGCCACGGCTTTTGTCCCGTATGTCTCGAGGACTACGAACATTACACCCGGGAAAAATTGGCGGCATTACATATCGAAGTTTGATGTGCTGAGTGGTTCTCTAACCGATTAAACTTGACCCGCCTTGTTGAGGGCGCGCGCACTGACGCCCAATACGCCCAAAAATCCCTCCGAATCGCGGTGGTCGAAATCGCCGATGTCTTCCATGGATGCCGTATCCTCACTGTAGAGGGAATGGGGCACGTCGGCGGCGGCCTGAAAAGAAACCGTACCTTTGTAGAGTGCAACGGTGATGGTGCCGGTGGCCAGTTGGTTGATGCGCTCGACAAATTGCCAGCTGGCCTGGGTGGCCGGATCGAACCAATAGCCCTGGTAGATCTGTTCGGCAATATCGGCCGAGACGCGCTGAAACATGCGCCGGAAGCGCCGGTCGAGCACCAATTGCAATAGATATTCGTAGCACTGGCCCAGCAATTCCATGCCCGGCGCCTCGTAGACACCGCGCGACTTTATGCCGACAAAGCGGTTTTCCACAGTGTGCAGGCCAATGCCCACTCCGTTGCGGCCGGCGATGGCATTGCACTGTTGCAAGGCTTCTACCGCACTGACTGCATGGGCGTTGATTTGTATTGGTTGGCCCTGCTCAAAGCGGATGCTCACTTGCTCTATCTGGTCGGGGGCGCCTTGGGGAAAAACGCCCATGCCCGGATCTATGCGGTGGGCCGGGGTGGTGAGGGCTTCGAGCTCGCCGGCCTCGTGGGTTAGGCCTAATATATTGGCGTCGGTGGAGTAGGGTTTCTCGTGGCTGGCGCGGATAGGCAGGCCATTACTGTGGCAGTAGTCTATCATTTCTTTGCGGCCGCCGAAGATTTCCAAGAAAGTCGAATCGCGCCAGGGCGCGTAGACCTCAATGCGGGGATCGAGCATCTGGGCCGCCAGTTGAAAGCGGACCTGGTCGTTGCCGCGGCCGGTGGCGCCATGGCCCAGAATGTGGATATCGCGTTGCTGCATTTCGGGTACCATACCGGCAACCACTACATGGCGGGCCATGCCGGTAGTATTCCAATAGCCGCCCTCGTAGTGCGCTTGGGCCTGGACCAATTGAATGCCGGCCTGGCACATAGCTTGGACTAAATCGCCCAGAATCACTTCCTTGGCCCCACAAGCCAACATGCGCTGCCGCGCGTCTTCTATATTGTCTTCGTCCGGTTGGCCCAAATCTCCTGTATAGGTGATCACTTCTATGCCGTTGGCGACTAGCCAGTGGATTATAGTGCAACTATCCAGGCCACCCGAACCGGCCATCATGACGGTTTTACCCCGCATATCCGCGACGTTCATGGTACACTCCCTCTATAATCGACAAGAAATAATTATTAATTATATATAATAATTATTTCTTGTCAAGCGAAAAAAATAAGCCCTATAGGCTAGTGGAAAATAGGGATTGGGCGATTTACGTCAAGAAAAGAAAATGAGGTCTCCATCCTGGAGAGGTTGAGCATGTGGGACCAGAGGTAGTGGATGGAGACCTCATTTAAAAAAGTATGTGAAGATATTAGACCAGACCTTCCTCATAGCTATAGAGGACCCGCCGCAGATTGTCAAAATCGCTTGGCTGGGCAGCAACCATCTGAGGCTGCCGACGCCGGGTCAAACGCGACCATAGGGAAGAGGTTTGTGCTTCCATTGCCACCGTTTTTTCGTTTTTCTTGGATTTGAAGCCGCCCAAAACAAAGTAGGCGATGGCGCCAATTACATCGACGACGATGACAACTTGGAGGATCGTGGTCAAAAATTGGTCTAACATGATTTTTCTCGCTGATCTGAGTGTTGATGTATCCGCTATGTTTTAATTATCGGCAAGCTATGTCTTTAAAAGTGTGATCTAAATCACAAAAAGTCAAGTTTTTTGTAAAAAGTAATACTAAGTACTTCTATTTTCGACCGAATATAAGCTTTGCTTGACAGTTTTTTGTATTAACAATATCATTGGAAAGTTAAAAAAAAGAAAATAAGGTGTAGAATAAACTCTCTAACTTACTGTTTTATATAAAAATATAAGAACAAAATGCTCATAGATGCACACAATCACCCCAATTGGCATGGCCACGATGTAAAAAAAACGTTAGAAAACATGGATGAGCAGGGCATTGATCAGATGTGGCTATTTTCCTGGGAGGTGCCAGAGGACGAATATTCACCAAGTTACCATGCCGTTTTGCCACCCACAGGTGTAGGCATTGCGCTGGAGAATATATTGGAATTTGGTCGCCAAGCCCCGGATCGCTTCATTCTGGGGTATATGCCACATCCCAAGCGGCCCGATGCCATAGACCGACTAAAGGCCGCGGTGGAAATTCACGGCATCCAGATAGCCAGCGAACTAAAGGTGCGGGTGCTCTTTGATGATCCAGACGCCCTACGGCTCTACCACTTCTGCGGCGAGCACAAACTGGCCATCACTATCCACCTCGATTATCCCATAGACCACGGCCGCGGCAATTATCCGCGGCCCAATTGGTGGTATGGGGGCAGCATGGATGCGTTTGAGCGAGCCATCGTCGCCTGTCCCGAGACGGTTTTCATCGGTCATGCGCCCGGATTCTGGGCCCATATTTCCGACGATGGACGCCATGCCAGTGAGAGTTACCCAGACGGTCCAATAATTGAGGGCGGGCGGGTATCGCAAATGATGCGACAATACCGCAACCTCTGGGCCGATTTGTCTGCCGGGTCTGGTCTCACCGCCATTTCGCGCGATCGCGAGTTTGGCAAGGCTTTCCTGGTGGAATTCCAGGATAAATTGCTCTTTGGGCGCGATTATTTCGATACGCGTCTCATGGACTATCTCCTGGAGTTGGAACTGCCGCAGGATGTCTTTGCAAAGTTGACCTATAAGAACGCCCAGCGCTTGTTGGATTCGTATTTGGACGATGTGCCCTAAAAGGAGCCGAGTTATTTCATGAAGTTTATTATGTTCACCAAACACCTGGAAGGGTGGGACCTGGATCAGATTATTGGCGGCTTGCAGAAGGCCGGTTTAGAGGGCGCCGATTTATGCACCCGCCCCGGCTACCCAGTGAATCCCGAAAACGCCGCCAGCGCCCTGCCAAAAGCGGCCAAGTTGTTTGCCGCAGCCGGCCTTGCCGTTCCCATGATCACGACGCCGGGCGACTTTAACGATCCGGCATTAGACTACGCCGAACAACTCTACGGGGCCTGTGCTGAGGCCGGCGTAAGTTTGCTCAAACTGGGCTATTGGAATTTGGGGGCGGACGAGGATTATTGGGAAAAATTGGACGAGGTGCGCCGCCACATGGAGGGGTTTGCCGAGTTGAGTCGGCGCTTTGGGGTCAAGAGCTGCGTGCACAATCACTCGGGCCGTTCGATGGGCTTAAACGCCTGCGCCGCCATGAATGTGGTGCGCGGTTTTGATCCACAGCACGTCGGAGTATTCGCCGATACGGGCCATTTGTCCATCGTCGGCGAACCGATTGCCATGGCGCTGGACATCGTTAAAGAATATTTATCGATCATGGCTTTTAAAGATCTGCTGCGCACGCGCCAGGAGGGGGAGGGGCCGTGGCGCACGAGCGTAGTTCCCATGGGGCAGGGATACGCCGATTGGGATGAAACCCTGGCCACGCTGCGCCAGTTCAACTTCTCTGGACCAATCAGTTTTCACTCCGAATACAGTGGCGAGCCGCCCGAGCGCGTGATTGAGTTGGCGCGCCAAGACGTGCAAATGATTCGCGGCAAAATATCCGACAGTAACTAAGCTGGCGGCGAAAGACGTATTTTATAAAAGGAGAAATTTGCCATAGAAGGTTATGATATAGGTTTTTGGCCGGCGTTGGCACTAATGGCGGTGTCTTTTGCCATTCTAGCTAAATGCGCCTGGGGCACAGACTGGAAAAATGGAAGGGATGGGTTTTGCTGGCGCTGTGTCCCATATATTTGTATTTACTTTTCAGTACCGGCATTGCCAAAGACGTCATACCCGGTACACAATAGTCTACTTAGGAGAAATTCATGGATCTCGGATTGCAAGACAAAATTGCTTTGGTCACCGGTGCCAGCCGCGGCATCGGCAACCGCATTGCCCTGGCGCTGGCTGCGGAAGGCGCTAAGCTGACCATCTGCGCCCGCAACGAAGAAGGTTTGCAAAACGCCGCCGCCGAACTTGCCGACAAAGGAGCCGAGGTGGAGGCCCTGGTCGCCGACGCAACTCGGCCCGAGGACGCCGAGCGCATAGTGGCGGCCACCGGGGAACGTTTTGGGGGAGTGGACATTCTCATTAATAATGTCGGCGGATCGGTGTGGACGCCCTTTGCCGAGATCAGTGACGATGAGTGGCAACACGTTTTTGACCTGAGCTTTTTTTCTTCCGTGCGCGTGACGCGCGCCGCCATGCCGCTGATGGAAGCGCGCGGCGGCGGCAGCGTCGTCAATATTGCGTCTATCTTTGGGCGCGAGATCGGCGGCCCCATTTCCTACAACGCCGCCAAGGCGGCAATGATCAGCGTGACGTCGAATTTGGCGCAGGAAGTGGCCGCCAAAAATATACGCGTCAATACTGTGGCACCGGGGTCGATTATCTTTCCCGGCGGCAGTTGGGAGCGGCGACAGAAAGAAGACCCCGAAAAGATCAAAGCGTTTATTGAGGACAATATCGCCTCTGGCCGTTTTGGCACCCCCGAAGAAGTCGCCGACGTGGTGGCGTTCTTGGCATCGGAGCGCAGCAGCTGGGTGACCGGCGCTTGCCTCAATGTCGATGGCGGTCAGTCGAAGTCGCAGATTTAATTGCTAATTGTAGCGGAGTTGAAAGAGGCATGCGTCGATTGGGCTTCTGCTGTGCGGCGGGACTATTTTTGCTGTGCGGCTCCCTAAAAGTCGAGGCACAGGGATCGCGCGGTCTCGACTTTCTCAACGACAAACTTCCCATCCCCGACTCGGACCTTTTTGACGAGCCGAGTTACACCCAGAGCGGGGTGGGGCTGGCATTCGGCGTCGATCAACGGCTGAGCTACTTCAGCGGCAATTACGCCGAGGCGGTTGATCGCTTTCAGGCTTCCATTGAGAAGTTTAAGCTAAAGGCCGAAATTTGGGTCTTTCTCGCCCGCGCCCAATTCTACCAGGACAATCTCGAAGCGGCGCGCCAGACGCTGCAAGATGCGGCCGTCGTCATGGCCGATTTAAAAGACGGCTTGTGGCAACCGCTCATAGACGGGCTCAATTGGGCAATCCGCCAGCGCGCCAACCAATTGCAATTGCAAATCGACTTCTACGCGCCAGACCAGCCCACCTTTTTTTCGCTCTTTCGCTACTACACTTTTTTGGGAGCATTTGACGCGGCGTCCGGAGTTATCCACGCCGCCGACCGCCGCTCAAATAAAATGAACGAATTGGCGGAGATGGCCTCGGCCAAACATTTTGCCAGCCATCGCCAACAGGCTAATAAGTGGAAGGCCCTGGCAGACCAATTGCGCGCTGAAATGCAGACCCTGGGCCAGCAGGTGCCCCCCCCCAAGGACACCTTTGTCGAAGTGTCGGACGGGGCGGCGACGAAGGTGGATCGCGATTTGCGCGAAGAGACCCGGAGTTTGCAATTGTTGGTAGATTATTACCAGGGTAAACCGCAAGATTTCCAAAAGCTCTTCGACAATTATTTGCTCTTGGGTTGGCCCGACCACGCCGCCAATGTAATTAAAGCTTTGGAAAGGGAAGTCAATCGCACCAAAGTGCGCGCCGAGGAAGCCCGCGAGGTCCAGGAAGAGATCAGCCTGCTGGAAAAAGCAGACCAATTTGAGCAGTTGCGCAAAAATTTGCTGGAGGCCCTAAAATTGCAGCAAAAGCCGGCGGCAGCCGCTGGCGAGGGGCTGTAGGTACATGGCTGGCAGGGCGTGGGGGCTGTTGTTTGTTCTGCTCTGTTGGCAGGCTGCCGAGGCCGAGCAAGCCCTGGAATGGCGGCGCGAATACAATCAGGTGGCGGCGCGCATCGATACCCTGGCACGGCTCTACGGCGGATCCCATTTGGAGCATCTGCAGCAGCAGCGACCGCTAGAAGATTTAATCCCCGATGACATGCAGTTGGTGTTGCTTTTTTGGGCCGATGACGAGGCCGAAATTTACCTAAATGGGCACCGCATCAGCGATACGCGATTGACCACAACTCAGGTGGAGATCCCCTCGCTTTACGTGCGCCAGCAAAACAGTTTGCAGGTAAACTGTTGGGATACCGAAGGGGTGGAAAGTGGCTTTATGGCCGGGCTCTACCTGCGCGACGGTGGAGGACGTTTGCGCCAGGTGCTGGTCAGTGGTCGCGAAGGTTGGTGGGCCGGGGAGGAACCCGCCCAAGAGATTTATTATACGCACGACCAGCCAGACATTCCCGGCGCCCAGGTGATTTGGGCCGACCAGTTATTTGGCGAAGTGCGGTTAGAAGGGCGTTTTGACGCTGCTGATTTGCGCCGAGCCAGGGGAAGTCGTTCGTTTAATGCGACCGATTTGGCACTGCAAAGCAAAAACATGGAGAGCCACCTGGTGGTGGCCAATTTGATAAAATTGCAGAAACGCCGGGCGGAATTAACTCAACTGCTGGAAAAGGGCAGGGCGGCTTACGACCCCGCTAAACGCTATAAGGGATATGTCCGGTCAAAGTTGGCCTTTACTCTGGGACACGCTGCGCCATTTGCCGAGGAGGAGGGCATTCTCCTGGCCGAGAATCTAGATGCGTGGGCACAGACATTGCCGGCGGTGCACCAGGATTTGGTTTTTGGCGAGCGCCGCGAGCTAAAGGGCCGCGAGGCGGCGACCCGGGCCAGAGAAATGCCTGCGGCTGAGGCGGCCTTCGAGGCGCGTCGGCGCCGCGACTATCAGGCGCCACCGGAACGCGGTCCGGGAGAGCAGGGGGGGCAGGGCGGTGCAGTTTCCAGCACAAATGCCGTACCCTATGCGCCGAGTGTGAGCAAGGGAATGCAATGGGGGGTGGCGTTGACTATTGTGGCCCTGGTGCTTTATCTGGCGGGGAGTTGTCGGGTGTGGTGGAAATTGTTTAACGGAAAGGTGTGGCAGCAGTGAGTGTACTGGGGGTTATAGCCGGTATTTTACTGGTGTTAGCCGGCGGGGTGAGCGGCAGTTTTTACATGCTCTACCGCGCCCGGCAAATACGACTGGGAGAAAAAGCCTACGGCATTTCCACTCCCTATCTAAAACATATCGCCGGTACGGTAGGCGCTGTCACCGGCTTGATTATCGGCGGTATCATACTCTACTTTCTCGCCTTGAATCAGCGCAGCAGTCTGGTTGAGTGGGTCGGACGCTTTTCCTATGTGTTGATAACTGCTGCCAGCGGCGGGCACGTGCTGACGCTGGTGACAGTGGGGCTGCACTTATGGCGCGAAGAACAGGCCTGGGGTCGGCGCAATGACCCGGGCAGTGGAACATTAGGCAGCCGGCGCGTGCAGGCCTTTAGGCGCTTGCGGCGACAATACGAAAACTATGTCGATCTCAAAGAGCGCGACACCATAGTCTTGGACGAATTGGTCGATGTGCTCGGGCGGCCGTTGTTGTTGCTGCGACGCAATTTGGTGCGCCTGCCGTTTTATGGGTATTTGGGCACGGTTTGCGGTATTTTAATCATGGCTGAAAATTTGGGCCAAATCGACGAGGCTTCCGAAACCTTCAGAGTGCTCAGGTCGATGGCGCAAGGGTTGGTGTTGGCTTTTCAAACTACCCTAGTGGGATTGCTGACTTACCTGCCGTTGCGCAAAGCGGCCGACGTGATGCTGGAGCGGATCGCTCTTCTGGAAGATGCCTGGACTAGATACATGGACGATCAGGAAGGGCCTAGAGGATGAGCCGCTTTTTACACCGCGCCGCCGAAGAGGAAGAGGGGCACGATATCAGCAAGGAACTCTTCCTGGGTATTATGATGCTCATGTTGTGCCTGGGCATCATGATTCTCAACGTGGCACAGCCGGTGTGGCGCGTGCACCAGCACGAGCCCAAAGACGGCGATGTGATCATAGTTTATTCGCAAGCGGGTTGGGGAATATCCCGCGATGGCTACACCATCGTTGATAAACTGACAGACTGGAAATTCCAAAGTAGGATGCGAGAATTGGTGCACGAGCCGCAGGTCAATGTGCACCTCTTTAACCGGGGCGGCAATAGGGAGATGATCGTGCGCCACGCCGCATACGCCGACTCGCTGTTGTCCACAGATCAAACCAATCAGAAGGTGCGCACCGCCGTATATATGCACTCTTGGTAAAAAATAAGCGAGCGGCCTTATATAGCCGCTCGCTTTAAATCTGCGATATTTCTTTTGCCGAGTTATTCTTTTAACACGGCGACCAGATCTACCCCTTGTAACATATCGTTTAGAAATGTGATTGAAACCTGGCCTTCGACCTCTTCTGCGGTATAGTCATCGCCTTCTTCGAGCTTGCCGTAGCGGTCAGCGATTTCTTTGAGTTCGCCTATGATGTTAAGGGGGGTGCCGACTTGGACTTTTTGTACGTTGGTAGAGCCGGCATCCAACTTTTTGACCAGTTTATAGGACTTGCCAAACAGGCCCAATTTGCGGCCGGTTTTGAGATAGCCATTTTCTTTTAAAAAGGCCTCGGTGGCCACCAGCACATGCACTGCCGTCTGCGCTTCTTTGGCTTGTTCCAATTGGTCCTGCACCTGTGCCAGGTCCAATTCCATGCGTTTAATGTGGTCGCTCTGCCGGCGAATGCGGGTATGGGCGTCGACCAGAGCGGTGTTGAGGCTGTCCGATTCGCTGCGCATTTTGGCGATGGCCTGTTTGTCGGCCTGCTTTTCGACCTTCATGCGTTCGAGTTCGGAGCGCAACTGTCTGTTCTGGCGCTGTTGCTGGGTGTAGAGGTCCTTGAAATGGTTTACCTGTTTGTTGAGGGTTTGCACTTCGGCCAGCAATTTAGCGTCTACCCGGTCGAGGCTATCGACCTGAGCGCGCAAATTGTCGATGAGTAAATTGGACGTTTCGACCTGGTAGTTGAGCGAGTCGATAACTGCCGTGGCGGTATTGATGTCGTTGGTGAGTTCCTGAATTTTAATCAGATCCTCGTCCTCGCCGCAAGCAAAAAGGGCGAGGCAAAGAGCGCCTACGAGCGCGTGGCGTGCGGTTTTGTGCAGCATGAAAAACTCCTAAGCTAAAAAATGAGGGGTTATTTCTTTTTCCAAGTGTAAAGGCTGTCGACTTCGGCCATAGTCTTGTTTAGATCGTCGTGCAGGGCGGCCTGGCTGCGAGCCAGGGCGGCCAGGCGCTGGGTGTTGAGATCCTGGGCTTCTTTGGCGGCGGTGGCTTTGCCCAATAAGGTGTTTTGTTTTTTCTGCAGCTCGGCCACCTGGCCTTTGATTTTACCGGCCTCCAACTGGACTGATGCCAATTGTTTCTGCATGGTCTGGAGGGTGCGCTGGTGGCCCTGGAGAAAATCTTTAATGTCTTGGTAGCGCTTTTCTTCGGCCTCAAAGCGGTCGCTCAATTTCCTGTCCTGCGCTTCTTGATAGCGCCGGTTGGCCTGATTAGCGTCGGCCAGTTGGCCCTTTACTTGTGAGTACAGCTGTATTTGTTCGGCCAGATCGGTGCGAGTGCTGTCGTGGCTTATGCGTTCGTTTTGCAGTTTGGTGCGAATTTCAAATTCTGAGGCGGTCAAGTCGGCTTTCTCGCTGAGTTGGTTGACCAACTTGGCGCTCAGTTTGTCGAGGTTATCGGTGACTTCTTTCATTTGGTCTTGCATTTGGCGGCGGTGGTCTTTTTGGCGCTCGTCGATGGTGACCAGTACCAGGCCCATCACCAAACCAGCTACGAGCGTCGTGTAGGCCCCCAGGCCGATGATGTGTTTATTTTTGAAGAGGTCGACCATTTTGAGCATGGCCAACACTCCGCCCCAGAGCAAGACGACACCCACGACAATGGCGGCGACAATAGTGATATCCAAAACGGATTCCTCGTTGAGTAATGGCTGGGAGAAACTGTTATTCTGGAGAGATCAATCTAAGATAATATAAAACCGCATGAGGGCGCAAACACGCGGCCGCACTCCTTGATAAGAGAAAGGGGCGGGCTTATTTTGATCTATAATATTGAAAAAGCGAGGGATAAATAAAAAATGAAAAGACGCGTAGGCAGCATCGACGGGAACGGCAGGGGCTTCTGCCGCGAATTGGACGTGCCCCAGTTGAAACGCGGGCAAGTTAAGGTAGCAGTTGGAGCTTCGCTGATAAGCCCCGGCAGTGAATTGGGGGGAGCCAGGACGTTGCGGCAAAAGCCCGAGCCGGAGCGCGAACCCAGAATATTTGGCTATGCCAATGCCGGTGTGGTTGAGGAGTTGGGCGAGGGGGTAGAACAATTTCAAGTGGGGCAGCGCGTTGCCTGCATGGGCGCGGGGTACGCGTTGCACTCCGACATCGCTTTGGTGCCGCAAAATTTGTGCGTGCCACTGCCCAACGAAGTGTCGTTTGAAGAGGGTAGTTTTGCCCATTTGGCCGCTACGGCATTGCACGCCATTCGGCGGGTGGAGCCGCTCTATGGTGAAAATGGCATGGTGGCCGGACTGGGCTTGGTGGGGCAGTTGAGCGCTCAATTTGGGCAATTGTCGGGTTGCCATATGATGGGCGTAGATCGATTCCCTTTGCGCCTTGAACGGGCGCAGCAGGCGGGGGTTGGTGTGGTAGCAGTAGCTGGGGAAGACGATGTGCCGGTGCGCGCCGCCGAATTCTCATTGGGGTACGGCATGGACTTTGGTATCATTGCTTTTGGCGGCGACGGCACGGATGCCTTTAAAGAGATTTATGCCAGCTTAAAAAAAACGCCAGATAACCACAAAATGGGCCGTATCGCCATTGTGGGAGGGGCGCACATCTCGCACGGTTTTGCTGCGGGATTGGGCAATGTGGATGTGCGCAGTGCGGCGCGCACCGGGCCGGGGTATCACGACGAAGACTACGAACACGGGCAGGCCTATCCGCCGGTGTTTGTGGAGTGGCCTACCCAGCGCAATATGGCCGAATGCATGCGGGCGATTGCCGACGGCAAGTTACTGGTGCGGCCGTTAATTACTCACGAAATAGAACTAGAACGCGTTGACGAGGCGGTGGATTTGCTGGTGGAGCGGCCCCAGGAAGCGCTCGGTGTGGTACTGAAACCTGGGGCGAAGTAAATTCTCGGAGAGACATCGGCAAAGTTGGTGCAGTTGGGTTAAGAGATTATTGCACTTAAAAGCAAGCAACAAGCAGTGGGCCTATAGTCCCGGTAAAGTGTGCTGGTGGGGCATTATCATCGGGTTCTGCTGTATCTGGATGGGGGACTGCGCCCAGGAATTGCCGGAGGGGGTAATTGCCAGAGTTGGAGATCGCACGATAGATGTTGCCGCTTTTAGTGAAGCGGTAGAAAAAATAAAGAAACAAGATTTGGCGAGCGGTTTAGATTATGCAGCAAAGCGGGGCCTCTTAGACGCATTGCTGGCGCGGGAACTGCCCACATTGGAAGACATGCGTCGCCAACTTGACAGCGAAGCGGACATTCAGCGTCAAATGGCGGATTTGCAGCGTCAGTAAAATCGATGCGAATTTGTCCGCATCAGAGGCAGAAGTTAAAGAAAAGTACCAAGAATGGGGCGCCGGGGCGGAAATTCTCATCGCCCATATCCAGTGCGATACCCAAGAAGAGGTACTGGACGTATGGCGCGAAGCCAAAGCGGGGAGCAATTTTGCCGATTTAGCGCGCCGGCGTTCGCTGCACACCCCTAGTGCCATGCAGGGGGGCGTTATGGGGTATGTGCGCCGGGCTTTGGTGATACCCGAATTCAGCGAGGTTTTGTGGGAGTGGCCCATAGGGCAGCTATATCCACAGCCCATCCAGACCTCATTAGGATATCATATCACCAAGGTTGAGGACCGTCGCCGTCGCAGTCTGGAGGACCAGCGAGAGGCCTTGGTGCGGGCGATCGTGCGGCAGAAAAGATCGGCAGCCAAGCAGGATTTGCTGGGTCAATTGGAGCGCGATTTTGGCTTACAATGGCACCCTCAAACGATGGTGGAAATAGCCGAGGCCGGCAAAACACTGGCAGGCGATTTGGTGTTGTGCGAGTGGGAGGGGGGCGTTTGGCGGCGGCAGATTATTTGCGGCGGTTGAGAGGGCAGAAGGTGATGGCGGTAGACCCGGCGCGCATCCGCCAAATTGCCCAACGGCAAGTGGGGGAGGAA
>CAXGRO010000031.1:0-18603 GCA_964012055.1 uncultured bacterium | reverse complement strand
GTACCCACCACATTGTAGGTGGGCACCTGGGGCGCGTACACCACCCGCAGGCGCACCTGCACCCGCTCTTTGTTTTTGACCAGCAGATCGACAAAGGGCACATCTATAAGACCAATAATAAACCGCGGCAGGGTGAGCACGTCGTCCCCCACCAGGTATTGCGGTTTAACGCCCACGTCGCTGCTGACGGCAATGTGGGCCGCCACTTCGCCACTGGCCTCGTCGACAATGCCGTAGGCCACGCCGTCCTGATCGATGCGCTTTACAACCCCGTGAAAACCGGCGTCCGAAGTGCCGGCGCAATTTTCCGCCACCCCCACCCCCAGCCGCTTGCCCTGGTGGTTGAGCTCGGGCCGCGGCACCACGGCCCAAAAGTCCAGATAGCGGTCGCGAAAAGCCTGGGGAATCGCCGCGCCCATTTGCTCGTGGATAATCTCAGTCGCCCGCTCAAACTCCGCCGTACCCGAAGGATGGGGCCCCAAATCAGCGCACAGCGTCTTTAGCATCTGAGCAAAATAAGCCCCCCGCCGCTCGGGCGTTTCAACCAGGTGTCGCGTATTATCGGCCATGGAAATTTCCTATGGATTATCAGTTGCACCCAACCAACAAAACGCTCCAAAGTACCCTAATCACACACACCCTGTCAATCTTGACAAAACCCCATCCCCCCCAGAATATAACTACGCTTACGATCCCTGCGATCACCCTACAACTTAACCCCGGGGGCATGGGGGTGGTCTCAGAGAGGGTAATGCCTCGGAGCGGCACAGGATGTGCCGCGAGAATGAGCGAGAGACCACCCCCATGCCCCCGAGAATCGTCCACATAACAACAAAAACGCCTCACCCCAGGAGCCCTCATGAAAATCGCCCACATAGAACAAATCCCCATCGCCATGCCCTTCGCCAAGCGCTACGACAACCACGCCGGCCGCATGCGCATGTACGACATGGACCAACACCTGGTCATCAAAGTCCACGCCGACAATGGCCTAATCGGCTACGGCGACTACGAAGACAACCCCACCCCCGTCGCGCAAAACGTCATCGACTCCCTCATCGGCAAAAGCCCCTTCGACTTCTTACTCAACAATTTCCACATGGCCCTAGGCATGGCCCTCTACGACCTCATGGGCAAATACCTAGAAGTCCCCGCCTACAAACTCATGGGCCAAAAAATGCGCGACGCCGTCTCTTGCGCCGCCTGGACCCGCCCCTGCCCCCCCGACGTCTTTGCCGCCGAAGTGCAGCGCGCCGCCGAGCAGGGCTACCGCATCTTCAAAATGCACTCCGACGCGCGCTACGACGTCGTCGAACAAACCCGCGCCGCCGAAAAAGTGGCGCCCCCCGGCTTTAAACTGCACTGGGACCTCAACCACAACCGCACCCTGGGCACGGTATTGCCCATCGTCGCCGAGTTGGAAAAGTCGCCCATCGTCGGTTACATCGAAGACCCCCTGGAGTGGACCGACATCGACGGCTGGCGCACCCTGCGCGAAAAAGTAAAACTCCCCCTCATCATGCACGTGCCCCAGCTCGGTGGCATGCAGGAAGTGATCCGCGGCGTCGCCGACATCTACATGATCGGCGGCAGCATCGGCAACACCCTGATCTCGGGGTTTGCCTACGGCAAGGCCAATATCCAGTGTTTGATCCAGCAGTGCGGCAACACCCTGATGAAGGCCCTCACCCTGCACCAGGCGGCGGTGCTACCCACCGCCACGGCCCACACCATCAACCTGGACGACCAGTTTGAATCGGACATTACCACGGAAAAAATTCCGGTGATCGAAGGGGTCTCCCCGGTGCCGGAAGGGCCGGGGTTGGGGGTGGAAATCGACGAGGAAGCGCTGGCCGCGGCGGCGGCGCGGCAGCACTTACCCCAATACGATTTCATCGGCGTTTTGCACCTGCCCGGCGGCCACAAGGCCTATAGCCTGGGCAACCCCAGCGTCAATAGAATCACCGGTACAGAGGAGGGCGGGATTTCGGGTCTCAACTACGAATACTGGGTGGACGACGGCTCAGAAAATTACGCCCGCGTACTCAAGCGTCTACAGGAAGAAGGGCCGTTTATCGAAGCGTAGAAAAGGTCAATAACCGCGCGCGCGGAAAAACGGCTCCATCACCTCGTTGTAGGCGCTGCCGCCATTCCAGTGATAGCCCATCCAGAAGTAGGGCACGGCGCCGCGGCGGCACATCTCGTCGACAAATTGGGCGGTGAGCACGTACATGATGACCAGGTTGACCAGGCCGTTGGCCGGGCACACCTTGTCGTCGCGGCCGGGGATGGGGACGACGCCGGCCGGCTCGTCGCAGCGGTTTTCAAAGTAGACGTCGCAGCGCTGGTGCAGCCCACTGGCGGCGGCCGGGCCAATGCCCACGACAAAATTGCCGTTGGCGCGCGCCTCGTCGGCCCAGGCCAATTCCTCTGCTTCGTCGGGCAACACCGCGGCAATTAAAAAGGTATCCTGGTCGCCGCCCTGGTCTTTGGGGCGCTGCTCCAGGGTGTTGCACAACATGAGGCCCTGGGCTACGGTCGATGCCTCCGACTGGACGCCTTCGTCGCGGCTGCGCACAAAGTAGCGGCCGCCGCCGATGATGCGCTTGGCGATGAACTCCGCCACTTCGTCGACGCGCTTGCGGTCTTTGGCGCGAAAGTCGGCCAGGCGTTCCAGCAAAGTATCGATGTACAGGCGGCCGCTGCGGCCGTCCGGCGCGCTGTCGCTGGCCTGGGCATAAGCCGCTTCGGCCGACAGCAGCCAGTGGATGGAGCAGCCACCAATGGTCGAGCCGGGAAACACGGCCATCTCCGGCACCTGCGGAATGTGCACCAGCCCATGTTGCCACGGCACGTGCGAATCGACTACCTGGGACGCCACGTCTTCGGGCAGCAAATCGTTTTCATTGGGATTGAGTTTGCCGGGCGGCGTTTTGCTGTTGGGCCGGTAGGGCGTGGTAAAAGCCACCACGTACACGCCGCGGTCGCGGGCTTCGCGTATCGCCTCATTGGTCTGGCAAGTTAGCAATACATCGCCTTCGCCCAGGGCGGCTAGATGGTCTGGGCTGAAGCCGACGTTCTCGGGAGTGGTGAAGACGAGCGGATTGCCCTCGCGCCGGTCGTCGAGTTCAAAGCTCGGCATGTGGCCGATGGAAATATTAGCGTACACTTTGTGACCCTGGCGCAGCGCTTCGACGGCGCGCGTGGCTACCTCGGCAAGGACGGTATCGTCGCCAACGGCGCGCAAGATCTCGACGGCTTTCTGGTAGTATTCCTCGCCAAAGGCGATGGTGTGGCCAAAGGTGTGTTCGGGATTGGCGTCGGTCATAAAAATTCCTTTCGCACTTGATTCGATAGATGCTGACCTAAAAGTGAACTGTAGTTTTCCATCCTGTTTCGCCGCAAATAAAGTCCAGCGCACCCCCGCCGGCCTGCACTCAGCTCTATCCGCCTTTCCCGTCCACCCGCCCGCGCAGCTGGCTCAAGCGCCGCGACAGTTTTTCCAGCTCTTCCTCGATCAAGCGGATCTCGTCGCCGGCGCTAATCTCGCCGTCCCGTTCTATGTGCTGGCGCCGCTCCTCGGCTTCCCTCTCGGCCTGGGCCTCGTCCATGGAGTTGATGATAACGCCGATAAACAAATTCAGCATGATCATCGTGCCCAGCATTACAAACGACACGAAGTAGGCGGCCCCCAGCATCGGCATGGCCTGCGAGGCCTGGCGCAAATGGGCCTGGGCAAAATCGGCGTAGCCCGGGTAGGCGTCGCTGCCGTACATCTGGATGTACATCACGTCCGTCCAGTCTTCCAGCGTCACCACCCTAAAGAGCGACAAGAGCGACGTCGACAAATCTTTAAAGTGGACCGGGTCGTTGTCGCGAAACATAAAAACGCCCGTCACCGCGTAGATGTAAAACAGTATGCCCAGCAATAAACCGACATAGGCCAGCGACGGGATCGACTTGAGCAGC
Source organism: uncultured bacterium (assembly GCA_964012055.1). GTDB lineage: Bacteria > Latescibacterota > UBA2968 > UBA8231 > UBA8231 > CAXGRO01. The sequence goes on along the minus strand of CAXGRO010000031.1, from coordinate 14,634 downwards.
GAGCCGACCAGCAATTGCAGCTTGGGCACCGCCGTCACCAACCGCAGCGCCCGCAGCACCCGCGCCAGCCGCAGCACCGCCGCGTACTGGCCGTTGATCGGCAAAAAGCAGACCACTACAATGGTGAAATCAAAGACGTTCCAGGGGTCGCTAAAATAGCGGTACCAATGTCTGCTGTGGCGTCCGATCTTGAGCGCCGCCTCGACGACAAAGATCCACAGGATCACCTGGTCGAGCCCGTGCAATAGTGCACCGTAGCGCTGCACCAGCTCCTGCGAGGTCTCCAACCCTATCAGCACTGCCGCCAGCACAATCACCGCGAGAATGCCGTATTGGAAAGCGTTCGAATCTACCAGCCTACCCAGTCGTTCTATCATCTATCTCTCCGCTACCGCTTTGCTGCGACTAACGCGTTTAATTTTTGCGCCAACTCCGCACAAAAGTAGGCCAATGATTTTGGCCTGTCGAGGGCAGCCCTTGCGCCGCAATGGCCTACAGTTCTACAAGCCCCTTTTCCCCTCGGTCCAGGAAGCGATAGACGCGGGTGCGGCTGGTGCCCAGCAGCCGCGCCGCCGCCGCCACATTGCCATCGGTCTGTTCCAAAGCGCGTTTGATCACCCACAACGTGGCATCTTCCAAATTTAAGGGAATGGGCTCCGCGCCCTCCGCCGCCACCACGGCCAGGGGCAGCTCGGGTCTGGAAGGCGCTTGCGGGGCAAATTGCAAGTTCTCGGGCTCGCAGCCGGTCTGCACCAGCGCTTCCTCGGTGGCGCCGCCGGCCTCTCCAGATCGGCGAAACTCCACCTGGTATTCGCTGAAGGCGGCGTTTTTGTGCAGGGGCATCTCCGGGTCCAAAGGCAACAGCCACTGGCGCATCATATTGCCGCCCATCAGCAGGCGATTGACGTCGGTGTGCTCCAAAAAGAGGATCATCGAAGACTGCAAGCCCAGCGGCGCATGTGGGTGTGCATGTCGATCCAATTGGTCAACTGCAAATACTGCGAGCCGCGGCGCTGGTGAAAATCGCGCAGCAGGCGGTCGAGGGGAAAAAACGAGCGCAGCAGGCGGCCCAGGTGGCGGCGCAAAATCTCGCCGTAGCGCTCGAACAACTCCTGGCAGGCCGTTTCGTCGCGCGCCAATATGTCGTCTATGAGTTGGCGATCCGATCGCATCCAGGCTCCTCTGCCCCTTGGGACACCGCCCGCCGGCAGCGGGTTAAATAATAGAGGCGTTTTCTTCACCTGCTGACGCCACCAAATCTCCCGTCAACTATACTTAACTCGATAGCCCCCCGCGCTACTTGCGACACCCACCCCACCGTCGCATATTCCAAAATTTGAGATCTGGAAAAAACTCAAATGAAAAACCCCGACTTCTTACATCGAGGATTATAGGAGGAAACATGGCCGACACTGTACCCGGCAACGTCCAATGGTCTGGAGAACACTGGATCAACTACCTGCGCCGCCCCGGCGAAGAAACCGACAGCGGCAGCTTTAGCATGTACCACACGCGCTACAGCCAGGGCGGCACCGGCACCGTTGCTTTTGTCGACGTGCCGGCCGCCGACTTCGCCACCATCTGCACCGACAACCGCGAACTAGCCGCCTGGACGTTCGATAACATGATTAAGGGCCGGGGCAACCTATTCGACCGCGAGCTGCCCGTCGTCGACGCCGCCATTACCTTTAGCGGCGATATCCACACCAACCCGTCCTGGACCGTGCAGGCCGACGGCCACACCATCGTTTCCACCTGGAACGTCACCGAGCCGGCCACCATCCACTGGGGACCCGCCCCCTCCGGCCAGAAGAATCTGCAGATCTTTTCCCTGCTCTACTTTACCTACGAGACATCCCTGACCTACAACGGCGTTCCCATCGATGGCGAGTCCTATACTCACGACATCTGGCGCGCCAGTATTGGCGGCGACCGCAGCTCTTGCGTCTTTGCCCTGGCCGAAACGTTGATAGTCCAGGACGGTTAGGTTATATAATTTTAGCTTGTAAACTATAAAATAGGCGTTTGCTTGGTACGCGATTAGGGGGTGGTGACTACGTTTAATTCATGATTCTGCGATAGTTTATTCCTTGAATTCAACTCGTAAGTGCAATTTCGGTTTGCATTGCAAGAAATCCTGTTTCTTGGTATAAGATCTCACCCGGCGTTTGAAACGCCAACCCCTTTCGGGGGCGATGATTGAGTCGGTCCATAATATGTTGCACCTGAGCCTCAGACAGCGCATCCAAGTTCATCCCTTTGGGTACATACTGGCGAATGAGGCCATTGGTGTTTTCGTTGAGCCCGCGCTCCCAGGCATGGTAAGGCTGGGCGAAATAGATCGCCGCGTCCAACGCCTGGCCGATGGCCCTATGGTAGGCAACTCCTTTCCATTGTCGGCGGTAATCGTCTGTGTATGCGCCTTATGAGGAGCAAGCAAGGCCACGGTTTTATCCGCCACTTCGCCCGCCTGTTGGGAGGCCACTTTGTCCAGCAGCGTATAGCGCGAGCGCCGCTCAACCAACGAGACGAGTGCGCTCTGTTCTTTCGCGCCCATCACCAAGTCAATTTCCCAGTCGCCGATCCGGCTTTTTTCCTCCACGATAGTCGGGCGCTGATCAATGCTGACCCGGTCTTTAATCTGTCCTCTCGCATCGGCTTTCACATAGCGTTTCGTGCGTTTTTTGCGACTGTGTCGCAGCTGCTGATACAACCGGCCCCCCGCCGTTTGATCGGCTCGGATATGCTGATAAATGCGCTGCGGACTCAGCCGAAGGCCCCGCGTCGTTTCCAGGCAGCCCGCAATCTGCTCCGGACTCCACGCTTGGCGCACATAGCCTTCAATTTGGGCCACCACCTCCGGCGTCATCTTGGTCGCCTTCGCCTTGTGCCGACGACACATAAAGGCTTTGTGGTGCGCTTGGTGGGGACGATAGCCGCGTTGGCCACTATTGCGACGCAATTACCGAGAAATCGTCGACGCCGATACCTCCAGCGTCGTGGCAATACTCTGTTGATCATGATCGGCTTTCTTCAGCGCATAAATTTGATATCTTTGATACTCGGTCAACTGGTGATACGTTCACATAAGCGCCTCCGTCGAGAGCTGCGTGTGAAATGGCCATGGGAAATATACCCGTTGGCCTTTTCTATGACAGCTACCTAAGCGATTGCACTTACGAGTTAAATTCAAGGACTAAAGATTCTAGATAAATGTCCATTTATTGAATCAGCACCAACTTCCGCGCCAACGTCACTCCCCCCGCACTAAACCTGTATAGATAAACCCCACTGGCCAACCGCCTCCCCCTCACATCCGCCCCATCCCAGCGCACTGTAAACGCCCGGCGCGACGCATCCCGCTCGCTAGAGTAGCCACCTGCTGTCCGGCCAAATCGAATACTTCCAACTCCACCTCACTAGCTCTTGCCACTTCAAACGAAATAACCGTTTGGCTGTTAAAAGGATTCGGATAGTTTTGTTCCAGAGTATAGCCGCGCGGCAGCGCCTCTTCCCTATGTTCTTCAACCGCCGTCACCTTTCCTTTGGGCAAGTTGATTTCCCACACTTCCGGACGCCGGGTGCCAATCACGTAGATCTTATTGTCGACTATCTCGGCGTCTACCGGGCCGTCGAAGTTCGACGCGATGAGCGTGGTGCGCACCTCGTAGTGATCGCCCACTTTATTGAGGTCGAGGTGCAGCATTTCCTCATGAGTCCAGGTAAACACAAAGCCGTCGGGCCCAATGGCAAACCCCCAGATAATGCCCCTCACCCCGTGATCCGGCGGATCTGTACAACACCTCGATCTCCCCCGCAACCGGGTCGAGCCGCCCAATGCGCGCATTCTGATCCATAACATAGAGCGTCTGATCGCGCGGATCTTTGGCAATGCGCATGGCATCACTCCAGCGCCCCACTTCGCGAATTTCTATATCTAGATGGTGCACCCGCGGCACAGCCCCAACAGCAGTTGAAACGAGAATCAGTACAGCCAACCAACCCCAAATCCGTTGCATAACCATTCTCCCTTCTCTCTTGGTACTCGGTGTTGACGGTAACTATCTTCTTCTTAGTCGCGCTCAATGACCACATCTTCTCGTTCGAGGCGCTCCCACATAGCCACAAATTCAGCACTCCCGTCGTCGTCCCAGTATTTCGACCCGATGGGCGCGTCGTAGCTCATGGGCACCAGGCCTTTGGTCCAATCCGGCCGAACAAAAAAATGGCCGCCCTTGCCGCTGGGGATGGGGATGTACATGGTGGTCCCGTTTTTAAAGCGCGACTTCAAAATCCACGGCTTGGAGTCGGGTAGTTCCAGTTTAGCCAAACGCTCCAATTCGTCTCGATCCAGGGTGACCCCCAACCCGGGTTCTTCGGGCACCCGCACAAAACCGTTGATCGGTTCCAGCCGCTCTTTTACCACGTCGGAAGACCAGATTTCGGAATCGTTGTTGAAATGCATGTAGCCGGTGGGAAACGCCGCGTGCATGTGCAGGTTCATGGCGCGGGTGATATTGCCGCCCACGTGCTGAATGGACAGGGGCACGTTGCCGGCGGCGCACAGGCCGGCGGCGCGAATGGCGTCGGCCAGCTTGGAGTGGCCTTCAATGCGGCCGTCGCCCGAGCCCATCATCAGCTCGTAGGTGGCGCCCAGCGGCGCCCGGTGGCGCAAAATGGGCAGGCGTATTTGGCGGCACAATTGCGCCAAGCCCGCCAAATCTTTCTCGTCGATGGGGTCTTCAAAGCAGCCGGCGATGGGGTATTGTTCCAAGCGAGCGAGCAGGTCGCGGGCCAAGTCGTAGGTGCCGCCGCCGGTGAAATCGTAGTGGACCTTAAAGCCTTCGGGGGCCACCGCCTGCATCGCCTCGGTCTGGTCGAAGACGTTTTCAAAAGGCGACAGGTGGTACTTCATCCAGGTGTAGCCAGCGGCGGCGTGGTGCTCAACGGCGGCGGCCATGCGCTCGGGGTGGGTCGACACGGTCCAACTGGCCACCGACACCCAGGAGCGCTGCTTTTGGCCGAAGAGTTTGTACACCGGCACCCCGGCGGCCTGGCCCATTAGGTCGTACATGGCCGTGCCCAAAGCTAGGGAGGTCTCGTCGCCCAGCCAGTCGAAGGGGTTGGCGCCAATGTATTGGTCTACCTCCTCCTGAGTCACCCGGCCCTCGCCCAGGCCCACTAGGCCGGTGTCGGTGTGCGCAATGCAGACGGTGCGCTGGTTTGGACCGTAGTAGTGGTTCATCTCATAGGCAATCCAATCGTGGTACTCGAGGGTGATTCGGTGGGTTTCGATTTGGGTAACTTTCATGGAGATTTCCTCGGATTGCTCAACTTCTGGGAGCGCACATAGGGGCGTGACATGGGTATATGCCTAATACTAACTCTGATAGAGATACCGGAGCAAGATAAAGGTGGGACGGTATCCTCCTTGACATTATGCGAAAATTGGTACATTTTGTACCAATAAAGCGTATTATAACACAAAAGCGATTGCGCGAATACGCTAGAAACTATCCCCTGGCGAAAGCCTCTTTGCTCCACTGGGAAAAGACCGTTTTAGCGGCCGTTTGGACTTCGCCATCTGACCTGAAGCAATCGTTTAACGACGTTGATCCGGTAAAGGTGGGCAGTGGCAATACAGTGTATGTGTGTAATATAGCCAGAAATGCACACCGTTTGATTGCCGCCATTCACTTTAATACGGAGATGGTTTTTGTCCTCCGCATTATGACGCACAGGGAATACGATCGAGGCCATTGGAAAGAAGAGTTATGAAAACTGTTCGAAGTCGCCAGCAAAATATATTGCCTGAAACGTTTGAGGCACTTAACGCCCTGCACCAGCTCCGTCCAATCCGCGATGAGGTCGATTACGATAACGCCGTTGAAGTGGTGGATCGCCTAGCGGTACTTGATCGACGCACGCCCGATCAAGAGGACTATTTGGAGACCCTGGCGGCTTTAATTGGTAAGTACGACGACGAGCACTACGCTGCAGATTTCTCCCACCTCTCGCCTCTCGCCTCACTCAAATACCTTATGGACCAGCACGAAATAAACGGTTCTCAGTTAGGCGAATTACTGGGCAACAATAGGTCTCTCGGAGGCAAAATCTTGCGGGGCGAACGCCAGTTGAGTAAAGCCCATATTCGCATTCTAGCCGATAGATTTAAAGTGAGTCCAGCCCTGTTTCTGTAGCTGCCCGCATCACTAGAAGAACATCCCTCACCGCGCTTTCTTTAATCCATTTCCTAGCTGTGGGCGAGTTAGAGGTTTTGTGACTCGCCGCGCTTATCTCAAGCTGAATAATTACCCAAAACCTGGCGCCGACTTGCCACCCGACTACATTCTATAAAATAGCCCCATTCTACTTTCACTCTGGCGCGTCAGGAGACTCCATGCACCAAATCTTTATTCTTGTCGCATTGGCACTCAGTTCAATGGCAGCGGCGCAGCCGTCCCGCATCGCCTTCCAATCGCTGCGCAGTGGCAATTGGGAAATCTACGTGGCCAACGCCGACGGCTCCCAGGTCGTCAACATCACGCAGGCGCAGGACACCGACTTCAGCCCGGCCTGGGCACCCGGCGGCGAAAAAATCGCCTTTGAGTCCAACCGCTCCGGCACTTTTCAGATCTACGTCGCCAACGCCGACGGCACCGCCCCCATCCCCCTCACCGACGCGCCCAACAGCAGCGGCCCGGCCTGGGCGCCCGGCGGCGAAAAAATCGCCTTCGAATCCAACCGCAGCGGCAAATGGGACATTTGGCTCATGGACGCCGACGGCGCCAACCAGACCAACCTCACCAACAACCCGGGCAACGGCCAACCCACATGGGCCCCCGACGGCGCGCACCTTGCCTTTGCCTCCAACCGTAGCGGCACTATGGACGTGTGGGTTATGGACGCCAACGGCAACAACCCCACCAACCTGAGCAATTCCGCGTCCACCGACTGGTTCCCAGCCTGGGCACCCGGCGGCGACAAGATCGCCTTTGAGTCCGACCGCAGCGGCGAATGGGACATATGGATCATGGATGCCGACGGTGCCAACCCCACAAACCTCACCAACAGCCCAGAGATCGACCTCCGCCCCTCCTGGGCACCCGACGGCACAAAGATCGCCTTTGAGTCTAATCGCGACGGCCCGCGCGACATTTTTATTTTGGATCTGGAAAGCGGCGAATACACCAATATCACCGCCAGCGGGTCCTGGGACACGCGCCCGGCCTGGGCTCCTATGCCATTGCTAACTCTGGTCGAGTCGCAGTCGTGGGGGCGGCTCAAACTAGGGCTGTGGGACGGCCTTGAGCGCTAGATTGCTGCTTGTGACCATTCACTATATTGCTCACTTTTAGTACATTCCCAGCAGATTGTACTAAATTTGATTTGGAGGCCAATATGGGAGCGAACGAACAACAATTGGAAAAGATGGGCAAGCAGCCGGGATTTGTAGCCGCCTTGGACCAGAGTGGGGGCAGCACGCCAAAGGCCCTGACTGCGTACGGCGTTGACGAGAGCGCGTGGTCCAACGACGACGAGATGTTCTCGCTCATTCATCAAATGCGGGCCCGCATCATGACGAGCCGGAGGTTCAGCGGCGACCGGATTTTGGCGGCCATACTCTTTGAGCATACGATGGACAACGACATCGAAGGCAAGCCCAGCGCCGATTACCTGTGGGACATCAAATCCGTCGTCCCCATCCTCAAAATTGACAAGGGGCTTGCCGACGAATCCGAGGGCGTGCAGCTCATGAAACCCATTTCGGGCCTCGACGAGCTGCTGGAGAAGGCCAAAACCAAGGGCATTTTTGGCACCAAGATGCGTTCCGTGATCAAACAAAACGACGCGGGCGGCGTTGCCAAGATTGCCAGCCAACAATTTGAAGTTGGCCGCCAGGTCATCGACAGCGGCCTGGTGCCCATCATCGAGCCAGAAGTCGACATTCACTGCCCCGACAAGGCGGCGGCAGAGCAGGCGCTGCTGGCGCAATTGGTCAAAGAAACGGACCAGTTGGATTCTGGCCAGCTGGTCGTGTTTAAACTGACTTTGCCGGAGGAAGACAACCTCTACCAGCCGTGCATCGATCACCCCAACGTGCTCAGAGTGCTGGCGCTTTCGGGCGGGTACTCGCGGGAGGAGGCGAATCAGCGGCTGCAAAAGAATCAAAATATGGTCGCCAGTTTCTCGCGGGCGCTGACCGAAGGGCTGAGTGCTCAGCAGAGCGAAGAGGAATTCGACGCACTGCTGGACAGTTCAATCCGGAGTATTTTTGACGCCTCCAGCACCTAGCCCTTGCGCTGGATAAAATTGGTCGATCAAATCAATTTCGCACGTGTGGTGCCAACGGACCTAGACCGATTCCGGCCGCTCGTCGACGCATACTGGCTGGAGATCATGCCCCACGCAGACACGGTGCGCACGCACGGCCGACCGCTGGGATTTGTATTTTGCGGCGCGGTTTCCTCTCTCCGAATCTGAACCCCGAGTGTTCTGGGGCATTGAGGATGGAACGCCCGTTGGATTTATCTCCATTTCCATCGCCGAATCTACGGCAAAGATCAATGATTTCTATGTGGTTCCGGCTTCTCGCAGAAGGGGGGTTGGGGCGTTTTTGGTGCGATCGGCGAAGGCGCTTACCGACAAGCCTGGGCGTCGAGCGGATCGACTTAGACGTGCGCCGCGACAACCCCAAAGTCCTGAATTTTTGGGAAACGCAGGACTTTGTGATTGGCCACTATGAGTTGAGCCAGTACCGGGACCCGGAGAAGGGCATTGGCTTTCGCGGCGCCCTCTCGTCTGACTTTGCAGACGAAGAATAAGTGCCCAACCGTAAAGAGAGCCCATCGGCATCGGTTGTGAGGTTTCCTCATTTTTGTATCTTCTGTATACAAAAGGTACAAAGGAGTGTTCTCATGGCCACTACCCCTATTACAACTCGACTTCCCGACTGGATGGACCGGGAAATTAGGACTTATTGGAAACAACACGGTGAAAAGCCTTCGCCCGGGTATCGCCGCGTTATCGAAGAATGGTGGGTTCTGGAAAATTTACCGCTACTCGAGTTCCGCGATGGGGTAAGCGGCCGCCGCGCCGGGTTGCGTTCTGGACCGGATGTATGGGAGATTGTTCAGGTCGCAAGTGAATGCAATAATGATGTACAGCAAGTCGACACCTATTTTGGCGGCCGCGTGAACGCCGAAGCTATTGCCCAGGCCTTGCGTTATGCCGAACAATTTTCCGAGACAATAGAAGCGCAGATTCGGGAGAATCAGCGCGTGGGCGAACTACTAGAGAAAAAGGCACAGGCCTGAGGAAATCCTTGCGCTTCCTCTGCGATGAAAATATAGGGGTGCCAGTGTATAACGGACTGGAAAAAGTTGGACTCGATATCCGGCATATACTTTTATTGGGATTCGGCGGCAATGATGATTCGCAGGTATTTCAATCTGCCATAGACGAGGGACGCATTTTGATAACGCGCAATTATCAGGACTTTGCCCCGTTAGTAGAGCGCTATAACGTTGCCCAATCTCCCTTTCCGGGCGTCCTTTTTGTATCTACTTCTATCCAGCAAGCGGATGTTGGTGGCCATGTCAGGGCATTAAAAGAATGGATGGACGGAGTATCTAAGGGATACCCGGAATCTCGAGAATACATTTAGTTGGTTGCATTAGCAGAATGGGGTCCACTTCAATGACAGAACAAACCACAAAACCTCTTGACGGAAAAGGAGTGGTCATAACCGGCGCCGGCCGCAGTATAAGGGCGGGCCATCGCGCTGGGTTACGCCCAGGCGGGCGCTTCGGTCTGTTGCACCGCGTGCAGCGAAACCGAGATTCGGGAAACGGTGCGGCAAATACGGAAACAGGGCGGTACCGCAATCGCGATTCAAACCGACATAAAGCAATGGAAAGCCATACAAGCACTTTTCGATTTTGCAGAATCAGAACTGGGTGGAGTCGATCTAGCGGTCCTAAATGCAGGCGTGAGCCTCGATCACAACACCGTCGAAGACAGCGATATGGCAGCCTGGGAAGAAACGCTGCATACGAATTTGCTTGGCACTTATTACTGCGCCAAGGCTGCAATTCCGACCATGAAAAAACAGGGCGGCGGCAAAATCGTAACCATCGGCTCTGGAATGGGACACAAAGGTAGCGTAGGAGTTCGGCATATAGCTGTTCAAAGGCGGGGCTGTGGATGCTCACCCGCATTCTCGCGCAGTAACTCTGGCAATACAACATAAGCGTAAATGAGCTGATACCCGAGCCGGTAAAAACGCAAATGAGCAGCGGAGATGATGATTCGATTCTGTCTTCGCCATCGACAGCGAGTGGATAAAATCTCCCGAAGACGTAGCTCCTCTGGCTCTTTTCTTGGCGACTCAACCGGATGTGGGTCCCACGGCTCAGAGCTATAGCCTCATGCGGCTTGACACTTAAGCGGCGGTGCGGGTTCGGCACCCGGTGAGAAGTTATTTGCAAAAAGTTAACGATCAAGTTATTACTGCTCTTAACGAGCAGTACTTACCTTTAGGCCGCATCCCAAAAACAGATCGACTGCCCGTGTTTGTCTATATAGCCATACTCGCTGCCTCTGTTCACTGACGCCACACCGTCAATGAAAGGCCACACCCTATCAAATTGGGGTTCGGCCACGTAGCGACCTTCTTTATCAATAAATCCCCATTTATCGCCCACTATTACGGCTGCCCGCTCTTCCGAAAAGGGCTCAATACCATCGAATGCAGGTTCAATTACGTAATCGCCGGTTTTATCGATAAATCCAAATTTATCCTCCATTCTGGCGCTGGCTAACCCCTCGCGGAATTGGGTAGGGTTCGTCAAACTTGAGCGGAATCACCGTCTCGCCCGCTGTATTAATGTATCCGTGTTTGTCTCCAACAGCGACCCGCGTAAACCCCTCACAAAACCCCAACGCCCTGTCGAACTGAGCCGAGATGACAGTCTGACCTTCTCTATTGATGTAGCCAAATTTTCCCTTAATTCGCGCCGGCAAGAGCTCCTTGAAATCGAACAACATATGATTCATACTTGCACCCCCTCTATCCGGAGTTATCGAAGTCGCTGTTGCCTGAAGGCTTGTAGCAATCAGCATTTCCTGATCTGCACTCAGCCCCAATCCTGGAACTATTTTATCTCTCACCCGCTGTTTAACTTTTTGCCGGGCTCGGATTATCCGCATAGTAACGGCCTTGTACGACAACCTGTGCGATTTTTGCAGATCCTCATACGATACACCCTCTAAGTATCACTCGCGCAGCAGCTGCTTTTCAGTTTCAGACAGTTCGTCAATGGCACTTATAACTTCTCTTAGCGCTTCGCTTAGAACCATATCGTCCTCGACGCCGCGGTTCCCGTCGGGAAGTTCTTCAGAAGGCACTGAAGCTTGTCTCTCTTTCGATCGCCGAAAACGATTTTGGCACTCGTGTCTGACAATGGCCCTAACCCACGCTTCAAAGCTGCTGTAATCTTGCAAAGAGGCCAGGTTCTCTAAGGCTTTGACAAATACATCCTGCGTAACATCCTGAGCATCTTGTTGGTTGCGGAGCATGGCTTCGACTTGCCGGTAAACCAATGTGTAGTATTTCCGCACAAGGTCTCCGAAAGCCTCATTGTTTCCGGCTAGTATCTCCTGAACCAGGATCGAATCTTGGTGCATTTTATCCTAATCGAAGCGGTTTACTTTCCCCTACATGTGTGTAGACGCACTTTCTTGTCATTTTCCTCAAAAAATTGGTTTCTTTGTCCCAATAGCGAAACCCCAGCACTATAGTTTTGTTGGACCTAGAAGGCAACATATATTAAAATCCACCCACGACCACATTCAGGAAAAACCATGCTCTACTTCGACTGCCACGCCCAAATCGGCCAGCGCCCCGCCAAACACAAGCGCACCCGCTGGTCCACCGAACATCTGCTCCAGGACATGGACCTGGCGGAAATTTCCGGCGCGCTGGTAAGCCACGGCGTCGCCCATTCCTACGACCCGCGCTACGGCAACCAGCGCCTGGACGCCGAGCTGGCCAAAGCGCCCGGGCGGCTCTTCGGCGTCTGGTGCCTGTTGCCAGTAGGGTCGCCGGACTTCTTCCAGCGCGGCGACGAGTTACTAACCGCCATGGAAGAGGCCGACATTCGCGCCGTGCGCGCGGTGACGGGCAACTACTCGCTGCACCACGAAGTCATGGGGCCCACCTTCGAGGCCCTGCAAGAAACGCAGACGCTGACCTTGCTCGAAGCCGGTTGGGGCGGCAGCGACCTCTTCACCTTTTTCCACGACTTGCTCGGGCGCTACCCGCGCCTGCCAGTGCTGTTGACCGACCACGTCTGGTCGCAGCAGCGCCACGTGCTGCGGCTAATGCAATTGTACCAAAACCTCCACCTCGAATTCTCCGCCTACCAGATCAACCGCGGCATCGAACGCTACACCGCCGAATTCGGCGACGAGCGGCTGCTTTTCGGCACCGGCATGACCGAAAAATCGTCCGGCGCCGGCCGGACCTATATCGATTACGCGCAAATTTCCGAAGAGTCCAAGCGGCACATCGCAGGGGAAAATTTGCAGCGCCTGCTCAAGGGCCAGGGGCCGCAAGATGAGATCGCAGAGCAGCGGCCCAACGACCGCTGCGTAGCCGAAGTCCGGCGCGGCCGGCCCCAGTCGTGCCTGGTCATCGACGCCCACGCCCACGTCCTGCACGAGGGCGGCCAGGGCGCCGGCGCTAATTACATCATGTACGACGGCGACGCGCAGGGCATGCTAGAGGTCAACGCCTGGTGTGGCATCGACCGGATCGCCATGATGAGCTGGCACGGGCCGGTGTGCACCGACGCCGCAGACGGCAACCAAATCGTCTGGCGGGCGCGGCAAGCCCACGGCGACGAGATCATCGGCGTGGCCGTGATAGACCCGACGCACATGGGCCGCGAAGAAATGGACGCCGAGATCCACAGGCGCCACGTCGAACAGGGTTTTATCGGCCTCAAGCCCTACGTGCGCATGAACCTCTCGTACGAGGACGAGGCGTTTATGCCCTGGTGGGACTTTGGCAACAGGCACCGGCTATACGGCTTGATGCACGTGGCACCGCACACCGGGGGCGTGGCGGGAATCGGCCGCCTGGCCGCGCGCTTTCCCGATATGAGCTGGCTGATCGCCCACTCGGGGGGCAGCTACGCCTTTGCCGAAGAGGTCGCCGCCTGCATCCGCGAGCACGACAACGTCTACGCCGAGATCACCCTGACCCCGGTGACCAACCGGGTAGTGGAGTTTCTGGTGGAGGCTACCGACGACGAGCACGTCCTCTTTGGCACCGACGCACCGATGCGCGACCCGCGGCAGCAGCTGGGTTGGGTTTTGTGGGCGGATTTGCCGGTGGCGAGCAAGGAGAAGATTCTGGGCTTAAATTTTAAGCGGATTCTCGCTCGCGCCTTAGCGCCATAGACTCTATAGCGCATGCTTCTAAGAGAAAACTGGAAGCGCATATCGCCAGCACTTTCACTTCTTTGACTACGGAGAAAAACATGACTATATCTGCTCGACGCACTGGGAAAGCCACGCGTGGTGTTGCACCAAACTTGCGCATGTGCGCGTATTCATATAAGATAGCCTCGTACAATACTGTGGACACTTTTTCGATTTTGAACGGATTTTTGTAAGGTTGAAATTCGTAAGTGATTATTTATCAACAAGTTACAAATTTCAATATCTATTTGTCTAAGCCGTTATTTATCAATGGCTTACAAAAATGTCACAGTATTACTCGCACCAACGCCTGAGGAATCCCTCAGGCTATGTTGGAACCTTTGGCAGGAGGTTTTTCTCTGACACCTTATCCAATTTAATCCCCTCGTCAAGGCCCAGCATGATTCTTATGTGTGGGCCGTAGGTGTTTTTAGGGTCTTTTGAACTGTAATTCTCCAGGGCTACCTGAGGGGGTATACCAAAAAAAAATTAACTGACTATTATGATCACGGCGGAGGATTAATCAGTCGAATGCAAGAATTTACATCAAAATGCGAATAGAAATTTACAACACCAGTCAATTAGGATATCTAAAAAAACGCCTCGAATGTGATATCGAAATGGAGCAATATGTTCTCCTTATTTCGACAAATCCGATTTTGAGTAAGAAAAAAATAGGAGGTCGAGTTCTTAATGTTTGAGCAATGCCAAATGCGCCGCAGGAAATGGTACGTCGGGATGATCGCGATCCTCTTAGCCTTGGTGGTTAAGGTTCCGGATCTATGGGCTGATATGGATGAAATGGCCCAGCCTCTTGTGGAACGGTTGCCGGAACACGCAAAGGAGCGCTATCATCACCCAGATAGTTCTCCGAATGGAAAAAAAGTCGCCTTCAGTGTGAGTACTGATTCAAGAAACAAAAGTGTGATCTAGATCTACGATATACCCTCAGGAGAAATGCTGCAGCTTACCGATCCCGATACTACTATGAACCGAGGCGATGTGCATGTGCAGTGGTCGCCTGATGGGGAGACAATTGCGTTTGTGTCTGATCGGTCAGGGGAGAACCATATCTATATAGTTCCCTCCACGGGTGGTGAATTACAACGCTTGACATCCCAATCGTTGCGCGATGGTGATTGGCCT
>CAXGRO010000030.1:0-18810 GCA_964012055.1 uncultured bacterium | reverse complement strand
AAACATGCCGGAAACAGGTGCAGGGGTGTTGGGATCGTTTACCTTTGAAATAGTGAGTACACCGCCCGAAGCGGGGACTTTTATATCTTTAACTACAGTCGAAGCCAGTGCTTCGGTCGCCAATCCCGACGTAAAAGAATTTGCTCAGGGCACTCTGGGAGTAAATGTCGCCCCCCATTTTCCCAACAGGATCTTCGACATCAATGTCGAACGACGCCACAACGCGGCCGTACTTACTTGGAACACCCGCTTTCCGGGCGTCAACGATCAAGTAACATTGCGCGCAGTAGGTTCGGAACAGTCTATTCAGATCAACAATCCACTGCAAGATCAAATCACGGAAAATCAGAGAAACGCGCTGCGCCTCCTATTGTCTTCCAATATCGATCTGCGCGACCCAGAACCCGGAGCCCTCCTCGACTTCCTAACCAATCAGGGCCTAAGTGTTACACCCGAAGAAGTCCGCACACTCAGACAATTAGTAGATATCTTGCAGAGAAATTTTCACTTAATTGAAATCCCCAATCTCGATCTAAATACAGAATACGAATTCTCTATACGGTCCACAGATCTTGCGGGCCAGCAGAGTCCCTTATTCTCCGGCCGCTTCCAAACGCGCCGCGCCCCGGACGTACGCCCCATCTTTATCGAGCGACTTGATGTCAAACCAATGCTCAATTCCGTGGCGTTTGCCTGGGCCACCAACCGCCTGGCCGATACTCGCCTCCTCATTCAAGACGGCAACGGAAATACGGTCATCGACACCCTTAAAGACGAAGACGGCGTTGACGTGCACCTAGTGGAAATTCGGCCTCCGCTTAGGTCCCAACTAACGAGAGCTTTGCTACAACCCGGCATAGAATACACCTTTACCGTTACCTCCAAAGGGGTAGGACTCGACGATCTGATCTCCGAGGGGTCGATAAGTGAGGAAGATGCCATTGCTTCGCGCACTGCTTCCTTTCGCACTAAGAGTCGGCGATTGCCGCTGCTTTTTGTCGGTCCACCGCACACGGTAATCAGTACAGACGAAGTGCGGCTTCAGATAAAACTAAACCAGCCGGCGACTCTAACCATAGAGTATGGAGAAAGAACAGGGGCCGTCCCCGAAACAGCGGAACTCTACTCCGAAAGTACCAGCATTACAGACGCCCTCGACCAACACGAGATAACCCTCTCTAACTTGGAGTCGTCAACTACCTACCGCTACAGTATTACGGCGGTTTCTTCCGAAGCCGAAGCGGATGAAAGTGGCCAGGTAATCAATACTGCAACCCAGATAACCACAAACCCACGTGGCAACCGCCAGTGGAGCCGCGACTTCAGATTCACTACCTCGGCTCCCGGCGACACCCTGGAGCCGGTAATTACCAGAGGTCCCCAGGTCGTAAAACGCTCACGCCTCGCCATTTTTCGCTGGGCTACAGATGTTGAAACAACAGGTAAGGTATTTATTGGAACAATCGGTACAGACGGGACTCTGGGCACCTCAGACGAGATAGAACGGTGGGGTCGGACCCGAAGTGGTCGGAAGCGCATTTCCCGCCGCCATATTCTGATCGTCAATGGCCTAGACAGGAATACCGAATACGGCTACCGCATTGAATCCACCGCCGCCAATGGCAAATCGGTCTCCTTTGACCCCAATAACTCGGCCTCGTCGGCCAAACGCGCCAAAGTATTGCAACCGCCTGGGGGGGCGGGCA
The DNA here is from genome assembly GCA_964012055.1 of uncultured bacterium. GTDB lineage: Bacteria > Latescibacterota > UBA2968 > UBA8231 > UBA8231 > CAXGRO01. The sequence continues at coordinate 17,104 of CAXGRO010000030.1, read as the reverse complement.
GTTTTGTTACCGACGTCGAGGATGACACGCAATTCCCGGTCATCCTCTCTGGCCCCACTGTAACCTCCAAAACTCACGATACGGCGGTTATCGAGTGGACCACCGACGAACCCGCCGATAGCGAAATCCGCTTTGGCACAGACGAATTGGACGAAGAAGACAGCTCAGGCGACAGCGAAATCGACCACAAATTGGTGGTCACCAACCTGGAGGCGGGCACCACCTACGATTACATAATCGGCAGTACCGACGCTTCGGGCAACGGCGCCACCGAAAGTTCACAGTCTACCTTCACCACCGATCCCGACATCGACCTGACGGCCCCCGTCATCACTGTGGCCCCGGAGATAGTTTACAAAAACGACGAAACCGCCACCATCCAATGGACCACCGACGAAATGGCCACCGCCGAGGTTGAATTTGGCACCGACGAAGAGTTGGGGTTCATCCGCACTTTGTCTACTACCGACAAAGTACACGAGGTAACACTGACCAACCTAACGGCTGGTACCGAATACAGCTACAAGGTCGCATCTTCAGACCTCAACAATAACGGACCCACCGAGAGTGCCATTCTCACCTTTACCACCGACGAAACTGCAGACCTCGATCCGCCGGTGCTCTCCGACATCGTTGCCACTCCGGCGGATTCTTCAGTAATTATCACCTGGTCTACCGATGAATTAGCCGATAGCTTTGTCGAATTTGGAATCGACGAAAACGCCCTCGATTCCAATGTCGGTAATACCGAGGACGAATTGGAGCACGAAATAGTGCTGACCAATCTCGACCCGGGCACCACCTACTTCTATACCGTCGGCTCGGTGGACCGGGCCAACAATCCGGCCACCGAAAGCGAATTACTCAATTTTATCACCCTGACCGAAGCCGATACAGTGTCACCCGCTACGCCAGCGGACCTGGCCGGCACCGCCGGCTCGCAACAAGCCCTGATCTCTTGGCAGGCCAATACCGAAGCCGATCTGGCCGGCTACAATATCTATCGGCGTCAGGAAGAAGAGGAATTCAATCTCATTGTTTCGCGCGTTACTGAAACTTCCTACACAGATTTGGGTTTGACCAACGACGTATCCTACGAATATCAAATCACCGCCATCGACCGAGCCAGCACGCCCAATGAGAGCGATCCCACTATGGCGCTCACCTTGATACCGGTCTCTGACGCCGCACCTTCCACGCCTACGGGTCTGGACCGCGATGACACAGATTTTCTCAACCCCATATTTATCTTTACAAACTCAACTCCGGTCAACGAAGGAGCTACTCTCACCTACACCATCCAGGTTTCCACCCAGTCCGATTTTAGTGACGTGACCACTTCTATCTCTGGACTGGCAGAAGATTCTGGAGACGCTGGCACCGGTAAAACCGCCTGGACCATCGACCGCACTTTGGACGAAGGTTCCACCTACTACTGGCGCGTGCGGGCCACGGAAGACGCCCTCATCAGCTCTTTTTCCGACGCCCAACAGTTCATTGCCCAGGACGCCCCCGAATTACCGGGCGACTTTGACAACGATAGTACCGTCGGTTTTTCCGATTTCTTTCTTTTCATTGACGTCTTTAACACTTCGGCCGAAGGAGAGAACGTCATATTTGATCTCGACTCAGACGGGCTTATCGGCTTTTCCGACTTCTTTATCTTTGCCGATAACTTTGGCAGCAGGGCCTCTGGCAAACGCCGCATCGCAAAGTTCGAAATTGACTCCAACACCATTCTCGAATTACAAGCTACGGGCGGCACCCGGGCCGACAACCAATTGATCAAACTACGGCTCCGCACCGACCAGGTAGAAGACTTAAAGGCCTTTGGCGCCGCCCTCCACTACGATCCGCGTCTAGTCCAATTTATTGAGGTCGACAACGCCCCCGGCCCGCTACTGGAAAGCCAGGGTGGCACCGCGCCCTTGCTGAATGTTCTGGCGCAAACGCCGGGCGAAGTGGTGGTGGGCAACGGCATCACGGCGGGTGACCCCGTATCGGGTAAGGGCCTGCTGGCCGAACTTACCTTCCGTGCGGTTGGCCCTCTCAACCAAATTAACTTCGATTTGGTCGAGGCTTATATAGCAAGTTCCGGCAGCGATGTTAGGCAAGTTCAACAGGTGCGTTCTACACGCCTGTTGCCCAAAACGTTTTACTTGGGCGCCAACTTCCCCAATCCCTTCAACCCGACCACTAGCCTGCAATATGCTCTGCCGGACGCCATGCCCGTCGAATTGAGCATATACGATGTACTAGGCCGTAAGATCCGCGTCCTGGTCAGGGAAAAATCGCAAGCGGCCGGCTATTATACGCTAACTTGGGACGGCCGCGACCAGCAGGGACGAGCGGCGGCCTCAGGTGTGTATTTCTATCGCTTGGTCACTCCCACCTTTAGCCGGTCCTACAAAATGACTCTACTCAAATAAACCGGCCAAATCGGATAAAATAGAGAAAGGGGGCGCGTGTTATCGCGCCCCCTTTCTCTATGTGTAGATCTAACTTTCTTTATTATGACCGTTCGCCGACGATAGCCATAATCTCTGCTTCTGCTGCTACATCCTCCCCAACGTAAGCCGTACCCGCCAGTTTGCAGGATGTTCCTCGACTGCGCAATACCGTTAGTTCCAAACGCAATTGATCACCAGGTACTACCTGGCGGCGAAATTTAGCCTTGTCAATTGCGGCAAAGAAGGGAATCTTATCTTGCGGCTCGTCCATACTCTGCAACATCATCACGGCCCCAGCCTGTGCCAGCGCCTCTATAATAAGCACGCCCGGCATCACCGGATATCCGGGGAAATGGCCGCTAAAAAAAGGTTCGTTTACACTCACATTTTTAAGGGCAACAATACGCTGTCCAGGTTCCAACTCTACCACGCGATCCAGCAACAGAAAAGGATAGCGGTGGGGCAGAAGTGCCTCAATGGCATTGATGTCCATGACTCCAGGTTCGTCCACTACCTCTTCCCCTCTTCGGTGCGTTCCTCTTCATAGCGGTCGAGCACCTTCTGAGTCAAATCGTATTTTTCCTCGGCGAAGACGATAGTAGTATTGCGCGCCACGTCAAAAATAAAGTCATATCCCTCTTCTTCACCAATTAATTGCAGAATTTTATTTATGCGATCGAGAATGGGAGCAGTCAATTCTATGTGCTTGCTCGTCAGTTCGCCATCCTGGCCGAATTTATCCTGCACAAACTGGTCCAATTTGGCCGCCTCGTCCTGAAAAGCCGCCCGCATTTCTGCCTTCTTGGACTCGCTCATGAGCAATTCCTGCTTCTGAAAATCCTCCTGCATCTTCATCAATTTGCTCTGCCGATCGCGCGCATCGGCATCGTAGCGTTGTTGCAATTGCTCCATTTGGCGCTGGACATTTTTGAGCTCGGGGATTTTCTCCATAAGCACAGCCGAATCAATATAGCCAATCTTTAGCTCGGCCCAAACAATGGCGGGCTGACAGACCAATCCCAATGTGAATAGAACAAAAACTAGACGTTTCATGCAATTCCTTTCCTATATACTTCCGGTCCCCTTATAAAGTCTATTCTAGAAAAATTGTGGGCCAAAAACAAAGTGGGTCTGCCAGCCCGCCGGCAAGCCGTCCACTTTCTTGCGGTCGAAGCCATAGCCAAAATCAAAGCCAATCATGCCGATCATGGGCGTCATAACACGAAAACCAAAACCCACCGAACGGCGCAAATCGAGAGGGCTCAGATCGCCGATGCGAGCCCAGGCATTGCCCGCGTCGGCAAAGAGCTGACCGTAAATCTGATTCTCGGCTATGGGAAAGCGGTACTCGGCGTTGACCACCATCATGGCGTTACCGCCCAAAAGTGGACCCAGGGAACGGTCGCGATAACCGCGCACCTGGCCGTCCCACCAATCTACTCCACCCGGCTGAAAACGGTCGAATGAAGAAATGTTCTGATCATCGTACGCGGAAAAACCGTCGACCACGGCCACCTTAGTCTCCAGGGCCCAGCTGAATTTCCAAAGGCTGGGACGATAATAGTGATAGCGCACCTCGTGCCGGTGGAAATCCACATCGCCGGCCACAAAAGAAGTGGCAATCTCGGGTTTGTAGGAAAATAGCGTGCCTTTGGTGGGAAACTGGGGAAAATCTCGGGTGTCGCGCTGGTAGTAGAGATTAAAACTACTGGTCGTGACATCGCGCAGATTATCGGGATTAATTCGCTCCTCATCAATATTGGAATATTTAGTCTCGTAGAGTTCGTAGCCAGCCGACAGCGACGAATAAGAAGGTTTTTTCAAACGACGCCCCACCGAGACGCGCACGGAATTGCGCCGATAGTCGTAAACGTCAAAGTTTTCTATGCTGATCGTCGAAGCGCGTATTGACAAACTGGTAGGCGTATCAAAGAGCCACGGTTCGGTAAAGCCGACGAGAAATTGCTCGCGCCGCGTGCCGAACTCCCAGTTAAAATCTAGGTTCTGTCCCAGACCGCGAAAGTTTGGGATGCGCAAGCCGATTTGTCCCACAGCACCGTCGCGATCGCTGTAGCCGGCGCCAGCAGATGCTTGCCCAGTGGGCCTTTCCTCCACCGTGATGTCGAGATCGACTAGTTTGTCTTCCCTGGAGCTGTATTGTGGCACAGGTTGGACGCCGCTGAAAAAACCCAACATTTGAATGCGACGCACACTTTCTTGCATTAAGTTTTGCTGGTAAATATCGCCGGGTCGCAATTCTATCTCGCGCCGAATCACCTTTTCGCGCGTTTTAGTATTGCCACTAATATTGATGCGCCGAATTTTCCAGGGCTCACCCTCAAAAATCTGGAATGCCACATCAATGGTATCGCCGCGTACGCGTTCGCGTGGAAGCACGTCGGTGTCGATATACCCTTTTTCCTTGTAGGCATTGCCCATCAAGATAGCCAGTTGCTGGCTGGTAAACTGATATAGGTCACCTTTGTCGAGGCGTATGTGCTTTTGCAGTTCCTTGGCAGTAAACAGCGTATTGCCTTCGACCTCCACTTCGCCCAGGCGATACTGCACCCCTTCGTCGACCTCTAGGTCAATGTACAAGTTTTCTTTGCTCTCGTCGTAATAAATACTATCGCGCGCAATAGCAGCCTGTTGGTAGCCATTGCTGCGGTAGAAGGCTAAGAGATTCTGTTTATCTTCTTCATAGGTCTCAGCTTTAAACTCACCGCGCCCCCACCAGCGCTTTTCTTTGGTCTCCAGCAAAGTCTTGAGTTGCGCTACAGTTACCGCGTCACGATTGAGCGGCACTTTAACCCCGGGACGACGCGGATTGGAACGATAGACGATCTCTGGCACCACATGCGACTCTGGCTTTATCTGCTGAATGTAGACGGCTTTAACTTTTACCTTCTCATTTTCTTTAATCTCATACTGGAGAAAAACCTTTCCTTCTTCATCCGCTTCAAAGAGTTGGCCGACGATCTCAGCACGCAGATAGCCTTTTTCTTTGTACAAATCGAGAATTTTCTGGCGGCCGCGCGCCACGTCTTTCTTGCCTATGACCTGGCCAACGACCAGCCCCAAGGCCTCCCGCATATCTTTTTCCTTCACCTCCTTGTGCCCCTTAAAGCGAATGCCTTCGAGCGCGGGCAACTCCACAACTTCAAAAATCAATTTGACCCCGCCTGCCACATCGTCTTTCAAGATGCGGATGTCTTCAAATACGTTCAGGTTCCACAAACTGTGAGCCGCATTTTGCACATTTTCCAGCGACAGTTCCACACCCGATTCCATGCCGATCGTCGAGCGAATGAGTGATTCCGACACGCGCCTGAGTTCACCCTTAATTTCGATCTCGACAACCTGTTGTTGGGCGTCAACGCCACTGAATACTAAAAAGAGGCACAGTGTAATCCAGCTCCCTGGGATAACGCGCTTCATAAATCACCTATGGTAAAAGTGAAAAGCCGCCTCATCCAATAGACTCATAATAGATAAGCGGCTTTTCATCACTGAAGTGGCCCTTTGCGGGTTTTACCAGTTTTTTATCCGACAGTCTCTTTCTTTTCTTCGGCAACTTCGCTGGATTCGCGCTCGTCGTTGAAAACGAGGGCTTCGCCCTTTTTAGTAACACGTATGCGACTGCCTTCGTCAAAATGGCCTTGCAGGATTTCCTCAGCCAGCGGATCCTCAAGCAGCTTCTGCAGCGTGCGTTTGAGGTGGCGCGCCCCAAATGTCTGATCAAAGCCCTTTTCGGCGATCAGGCTCTTGGCACCCGGCGTGACGCGCAACTGAATATCCTTTAATTCTAGACGCTTCTTGAACTCTTCGAGTTGCACATCAATAATTTTGGCAATGTCGTCGCGCGTTAGAGGCTGAAAAATCACGGTGTCGTCGACGCGGTTGATAAATTCGGGATTGAAGGTCTTTTTTAGCGCCTCGTTAATTTTTGACTCCATCTGGCTGCGCATGGCTTCTTCGTCGGATTTTTGGAAACCCAATACGCCGCCCGTGCCCACGTCACGGCTACCAACATTGGAAGTCATAATCATTACAGTATTGCGAAAGTCTACTTTGCGGCCGGTACTGTCGGTAAGGCGCCCTTCGTCGAGAATCTGTAAGAGGATATTAAAAACATCCGGATGCGCTTTTTCGATTTCGTCGAGCAGAATCACCGAATAAGGCCGGCGTCGTACTTTTTCGGTGAGCTGGCCGCCTTCGTCAAATCCCACGTATCCGGGCGGGGCGCCGATAAGGCGCGAAACGGCAAATTTTTCCATGTATTCCGACATATCGACGGTGATCAGAGCCTCTTCGTCGTCAAAGAGAAATTCAGCCAATTTTGCCGCCAGATAGGTCTTGCCCACACCCGTGGGACCCAAAAAGATAAACGAGCCGATGGGACGCTTGGGATCTTGTAAACCCGCTCTACTGCGGCGAATGGCACGCGAAATAGTGGCAACGGCCAATTCCTGGCTAATTACGTTCTTTTTGAGTTCGTCTTCCATCGCCAACAGGCGGTCGCTCTCGCTCTTGGCCAGGCGCGTGACCGGAATGCCCGTCATGCTGGAGATAACTTCGGCGATATCGTCTTCGCTCACTTCTACCACTTCGTCGCGCACTTCTTCTTCCCAAGCGCGCCGTTTTTGCTGCAGCGTCTCACCCAAGTCAATGGCTTTATCGCGCAAGATCACGGCTTCTTCAAAGTCCTGGCGTTCGGCCGCTTCTTGTTTGCTGCGGTTTATTTCCTGAATTTCCGCCTCCAAGGCGCCGATTTCTTCGGGAGGACTCAGGCGCGCCAAATGCACCCGCGAACCCGTTTCGTCAATGACATCGATGGCCTTATCGGGCAAATAGCGATCGGCTATGTAACGATCTGATTGGCGCACTGAATACGCCACTACTTCGTCGGTAAAAGTGACGTGGTGGTGGCTCTCGTAGCTGGAGCGCAGACCTTTGACGATTTCGATGGTGTCGTCAACCGAAGGCGGGTCCACCATAATGGTTTGAAAACGGCGTTCTAAAGCGCCGTCTTTCTCGATGTGTTTGCGGTACTCGTCCAGAGTGGTGGCACCGATGCACTGGAGTTCGCCGCGAGCCAGGGCCGGCTTGAACATATTGGAGGCGTCTAAGGTACCCTCGGCGCTACCGGCACCTACAATAGTGTGCAACTCGTCGATGAATATGATGACATCGGAGTTTTGTTGCAGTTCGTTCATCACCGCCTTGATGCGCTCTTCAAACTGGCCGCGATATTTGGTCCCGGCCACCACACCTCCCATGTCTAGTGTTACCAAACGTCTATCAATCAAGATCTGCGGGACTCGCTTCTCGATAATACTTTGCGCCAGCCCCTCGACAATGGCGGTTTTGCCCACACCTGGATCGCCGATGAGGATGGGGTTGTTTTTCTTGCGGCGACTGAGGATTTGAGTGACGCGTTCGATTTCCTTCTGGCGCCCGATGACCGGGTCGAGTTTACCTTCGCGCGCCAATTGCGTCAGATCGCGGCCAAAGTGATCGAGAAAAGGCGTTTTGCTCTTCTTGCCCTTTTCTTTGCGACCTACTGTTTTGCCCTCGAGCACGGCCACCGTTTCTTCCATAGCAGTTTTGTAGTCGACACCAAAGGCAGCCAAAATTTGCGCCGCTACCCCTTCTTTGTCGCGCAATAGTGCCAAGAGCAAGTGCTCTACATCGACAAATTGGGTTTTCATTTCCTTGGCCTCATTGGCCGCAACTTCGAGAATTTGCTTGGCACGCGGCGTAAAGGGCACTTCGCCAATGGTCATAGTGCCGCCAGAAGTGGCCACATAATCTTCGATGGATTGCTTGACCGTCTCCAGACTCAAACCGAGATTGGTCAACACTGTAACGGCCCTGCCTTTGCCATCTTTGATGATACCTAAAAGCAGGTGCTCTGTACCGATGTAGTTATGCCCCAGGCGCGCCGATTCCTCCCGAGCCAATTGCATAACCCGTTTTACTCCATCTGTAAACATATTATTCATAACTAATGTCCTCCTAGGACGGGTAGCATCACCGCGCCCCCGATTCGAGCAAGAATCTGAAAAACTTTTTATTTTTTTACTCAGTTAGCACACTATACACTCGGCTCTGGAAATTGAAACTACCAAAAGGCCGCATTCTTGTCAAGCCGTGCCGGCCTGGTTGTCCGGGGTGTATTTTTCCATATGTTGCCGCACAATCCCCGCCCGTATCACGTCGCGTTCCTCGGGTTCCAATTCGCGCCCGGTTTCGGCCTGCAAATGCGAAGGTTGGGTGACTATCATAAGTTGATTCATAAATCTGGACGGCAATTCTTTGATTAATCCCAATGTATGGCCCAAACGCACGGCTGAAAGCAGGTTCATAAATTCCTGACTACTCAAAACGCGGGCGTGAGCCAAAATACCGTATGCCCGCCATATCTTGTCCTCTACTTGGGAGCGCGCCTCGCGCAAGAGGGAATCCTGGGCGTCGCGTTCGGACTCGACCAACTTTTGGGTTAGTTCGGTTAGGTGAGCGACAATTTCCTCTTCACAACGACCCAAGGTAGCCTGGTTGGATATTTGAAATAAATTGCCCAATGCATTGGTCCCCTCGCCGTAAAACCCCCGCACGGTAAACGACATTTGGGCCAAACCACGCAAAATGCGCTCCATATCGTCGGCCAACACCAGGGCCGGCAAGTGGATGAGAACCGACATGCGCAAACCCGTACCCACATTGGTCGGACAGGCGGTCAGATAACCCCATTCTTCTGAGTAGGCATAGTCCAAGCGGGCGGCCAGGCTATCGTCCATTGCGTCGACCCGACGCCAGGCGGCCTCGGACTGAAGCCCCGGCAAGATGGCTTGCAGGCGCAAGTGGTCCTCTTCGTTGATCATAACGCTGAGCGACTCTTCTCGATTGAAAAGCAGTCCCCGTTGTCCCGACCCATCGGCCAACGCCGGACTGATGAGGTGGCGTTCAACCAATAGTCGGAGTTCACTCTTATCTAGACCCGTCATTTTAAAAAAAATGGCATCGCGCAAATGGTAACTGACTTGGGCAGCATCGAGTACCTTTTCTATAACGTGATCCTGGTCCGCTTCTGTGGCCTTGGCGGCAAAGGCCGGATTTTTTAGATTGCGCGCCAGGCGCGCTCGGCAACTGACGACCATGCCATCAACATCGGCGTCGCCGCTGAGCCACAGAGCGTTGTTATTAGTCAATTCGTTTACCTGCATGCGCTTCAGGAAGCTCCCTCGATTTCCTTCTCCAATTCGGCGATGTGGTCGCGCAACTCAGCCGCCTTTTCAAAGGCCTCAGCCGCAACAGCCGCCTGTAATTCTTCGCGTAAATGCGCCAATTCGTTCTCTGGCGCCAAATCAGCCGGCGCTTCGACAAGTCCTTTGCCGCTATGGTTGGTGGCGCCGTGAATACGTTCGAGCAAACGTTTCAAATGTCCGGCAAAGGCAGTATAACAGGCGTGGCAACCAAAGCGCCCGCCTTTCTTGAACTCTTTGTAGGTCATGCCGCATTGGGGACAGGCCGCACTGGTGCTGTCGCCGCCTTCTTGTATACTGCCCAGCGCCACTTTTACCTTGACGCTCATATCTGGACTCGACGTTTTTTGCGCATCGCCCCCCTTTTCTTTAGATGCGCAAAAACTGCATATATGCACGGTCTTCTTCTCGTTTTCCACCACGTGGGTATAAACGATAGTAGCCTGATTTTTTTCGCACAGTTCGCAAATCATATCCTGCATCCTATAAGTGCAGTAAACCCGCTTCTATGTACCCCGTGCGGTCAGCCCGTTCGGCCAAATTCCGGTCGTGTGTCATGATGACAAAAGCCTGATTGTATGTTTGAGCCAACTCGCCTATCAGGTCGTGCAATTCGGCACTGGTGGCCGTGTCGAGGTTGCCCGAGGGTTCGTCGGCCAATACCACCAGCGGCCGCATGGCCAGCGCCCGCACCATGGCGACGCGTTGGCATTCACCGCCCGAAAGTTCGCCGGGGCGGTGGGACAGGCGGCGATCCAAACCCACGCTGCGCAACAGATCGGCCGCTTCGTCCTGTGCTCGTCCAGCATCGCGCCCGGAGATCATTACCGGCAAAATAACGTTCTCCAGAGCAGTGAACTCGGGCAGGAGGTGGTGAAACTGAAAAACAAAACCGATGTGCCGGTTGCGAAAATTGGCCAGATCGGTCTCGCCCAGCGCCAACACGTCCACCGCATCAATGGAGAGTTCGCCTGCAGTAGGACGGTCCAGGGTGCCCAAAATGTGCAACAGCGTGCTCTTGCCAACACCGGAGGTCCCCATAATGGCCAAAACTTCCCCCGCGGAAACTTGCAAGTCGATATGTTTGAGCACCTCTAAATCTGCTTCACCGGTGCGAAAAACTTTGCGTATACCCCGGGCCTGCAAAAGGGGTTCTAGAGCATCGCGTTCGGTCACGCCATTCCCCTCTACATAATATACTTAATAGCGTCGACCGGCAGCAATGAAGACGCCTTGCGAGCGGGATATACCGAAGCCAGCAAACACGTTCCCAGACTCATTGCCGCCACTGCCACGAAGTCGAGCAATTGCATATCCACCGGCAGAGAATTGATCCAGTATACATCACCGGGCAAAGATATCAATTCAAAACGCTGCTGCGCGTAACACAGTGCAAAACCGCTTATCCCCCCAAGCACTGTGCCCACCACACCAATGACCATACCCTGGTACACAAAAATGCGTCGAATGTCTTGAATGGTGGCTCCCATAGTTTTGAGAATACCTATCTCGGGTGTCTTGATCAAAATCGACATAACCAGAATGGATGTAATATTAAATGCGGCTACCACAATAATGAGGCTGAGAGCAATAAAGCCCAGCCATTTCTCCATTTCCATCCATTGGAAAAGTTGGGGAAAGAGAGAAGTCCAGTCGTCAAATCTATAAGGATAACCGATGGCATCGTCGAGTTGTTGACGCACCGCAGTAGCTTGTTCTATGTCCGCTACTTTTATGTGGATGTGAGTCGCCTCGCCTTCTTTAAATCCAAGGATTCGCTGCGCATCCGCCAATGAGATGAAGGCGAACCCGTCGTCGTACTGCCACATACCGCTTTCAAATGTATCGGTAACGAAAAAACCATTGAGTTTGGGCATGAGACCGACGCCAGATGCAATACCAGCAACGATGTCGTTCACCGTCTTATCCTGTAAGGTGATGAGCAAAATGTCGTCTCCAGGCCCCGCCCGTAGCTGACGACTTAATTGTTCACCTAAAACAATGCCAGGATGCTCGAAGCCTTCTATCTTCCCTAGGACCAGCCCTTGGTCGGAGTCGTAGAGATGTTGGGGCAGATCCGACACCTGACCAAATGTCTCGGGGTCCACGCCCCATACATAAACTCCATCTATATCTCCTTTCTTCCTTGCGATAATCATCTTACTCTCGACGACGGGGGTAGCGGCCTCTATATCGGGAAAGTCGGTTAGTTGATCCAATACCTCTTGGTAATTCTCAATGTGATGAGATTTAACCGCCACGCCAAAATGTTTCTTGACCACCACGTGCGCATTCATGCCAATAAGCCGTGCCTTAACTTCCCCAGAAAAGCCATTGAGCACAGACAGCATTATAATGAGCGCGGCCACGCCCAGAATCACCCCGCCGCTGGCCATATACGTTATGACCGATACGATGCCGGCATTGTGTTTGGCGCGCAAATAACGCCGAGCGATGAAGAGTTCGTAGGACACTGCTTAAGCCGTCTGTTCCTGAGTTAAATACGCCTTGATGAAGGCGTCTATGTCGCCATCCATAACGGCCTGCACATTGCCGGTCTCATAGCCGGTGCGGTGATCTTTGACCATATTGTACGGCTGGAAGACATAAGAGCGAATCTGGCTACCGAACTCAATACTCTTCTTGGCGCTTTCAACTTCATCGATCTTTTTTTGTTCTTCCTCTTTGAAGTGTTGATAGACCCGCGCCGCCAGCACCTTGAGCGCCGTGGCTTTGTTTTTAAACTGAGAACGCTCGTTTTGATTCTGCACCACGATACCGGTGGGTATGTGAGTAATGCGTACGGCTGATGAAGTTTTATTAACGTGTTGGCCGCCGGCGCCCCCTGCGCGGTAGACCTCCACCTTCAAGTCCTCTTCCTTCAGATCGACCTCAATGTCTTCACCTATTTCCGGATAAACAAAAATAGAAGCAAAGGAAGTGTGTCGTCTATTACTGGAATCAAAAGGTGAGATCCGCACTAGGCGATGGACCCCAACTTCGGCCTTCAAATAGCCGTAGGCATAATCGCCTTTGATCTCTATCGTGACACCCTTGATGCCGGCTTCTTCACTGGGTTGAATATCCATCACCTGCGTCTGGAAACCGTTGCGTTCGCTCCAGCGCGTGTACAAACGCATGAGCATCTCCGCCCAGTCGGCGGCCTCGGTGCCGCCAGCGCCTGAATGGATGTCGAGAATGGCGTCCTTAGCATCGTCCTCGTCGCTGAGCATGGTGTGGAACTCCAAGTCCTCTAGCTTGGCAACCAGCCCGTCAGCCTCCGTCGCCAATTCGGCCAGTTCAGTTTCGTCGGGCTCTTCTATGGCCAGTTCATGCAATTCTTCCAGATCGTCGAGTTGACTACTCAAGGTTTCCCAGTTAGAAACAGTCTCTTTGAGAATACCTACTTCGCGTGAAATCTTTTCTGCCTTCTGTCGGTCGTTCCAAAAATCGGCACTCGCCATTTGCTCTTCGTAAGCTCCGAGTGTCTTCTTCTTTTCCTCTAAGTCAAAGATAACCTCCCAACCGCACTAGACGTTGTCGGTACTCTTGTAACTGCTCTGCCAGTGAGGGCATTTTATCATCTCCTCTTCTAATTATTCCTGGTAGCGATCAAAAATAAGGCGCACACTCTTGTGAGCGCGCGGGATTTCGAACAATAGTCCTCCCCCCAGAGACTCGTCTTTGTCTAGCTTAAACGACACGCCGCGTTCGATAAAAAGGGGGGAGCGCGATAAGGGATAATAGTGTATATCCCGGTTGTCTATCAACTGGAAGCACTTGGGTATAATTTCGTACCCCAGCTTTAAACGCGCCTGCATGCGCAGGTCGACTAATACGAACTTATTGCCGGAGTCCGGAGGCGCGTGAAAAAAATGAAAATTTGTTACCTTGTCTACCTCCCAAACGACGGGCTCCTGAATGCGGCTGACCAGATCGGGCAACTCTACTATGCTCTCCTCCACATTTCCCGCCAAGCCACCGGTTAAGCGCACAGCTTGATATATTATATAAGCAGGTACTAATAGCAAGGCACCAACCAGTACAATACGATTAATCCGGCGCTCTACGTTCTTCCTGCGACTTCTTAGAGAAGATTTCAACATTTTGGAATTCAACGCACCAGGGCGATCTTTCCCGTATGCGACTTCATTCCGACCTGCAGGTGGTAGAAGTACAGGCCGTTAGCCAATCTCTCGCGATCGGCCAGCTCTCTGCGCTGGACAAATTCCCACTGCAATTCCTGGCCACTACCGGCGACAAAGCGCTCTGAAATCTCGTCGACTAAATTGCCAGCAAAATCAAAAACCCTCAACGTCACGTCCTCCTGCACAGCCAGGTCCAGTGGAAAACGCACCACCTCCACATTGTGATTGTGCACCGGGTTAGGGAAGGGCGTTCCTGCCACCGTCAGTTCCGGCGTTTGTAAGCCCAGGCCGCTCGCCGCCAGGGCGTTGACCAATCCCCACCCGTAGGTCGTATCGGGTCCAGCTTCTCCCAAATCGACGGCCGTCTCCTTGAGTGCGGCGAGTATCTCCTCCGGCCCCCATTGTGGGTGAATCTGCAACAGCAAGGCACAGACCCCACTGACTAGAGGAGCGGCAAAAGACGTACCGAGATTATTGACATAGTCACCGGAGCTGGAAACCACCCGCACCAACCCGCCCGGTGCTACCACATCCGGCTTAATGCGCCCATCTGCCGTAGGCCCTCGCGAGCTAAAAGCGGCGATCTTGGGCAGGGCGTTTTCGCCCTGCGGGGCCGGGTTCACAGCGCCAACGGAAATCACCCCGTCGACATCAGCCGGCACCGTGACATAGCGCCATTCTTCATCGCCTTCGTTGCCGGCCGCCACCACCACAATCACGCCGCGCCGCACGGCCAAGGCGGCCGCCTGTGAAGTTGGCGCCGTCTGGCCGTCGAGATCGGCATAGGTATAACCGCTGCCGTCATCCCAGACGTTATAGCCCAGCGAACTGTTGACGATCTGGGCACCCATCTCCACTACCCACTCGAGTCCAGCCACCCAGCGATCCTCTTCGAGAGGCATCTCTTGCGCGATGTCCTCGGTCTTGGCCAGAATGTACTCGGCATTGGGCGCGACACCGATAAAACGCCCCGGATCAAATCCCGCCAGCAAAGATAGGACTTGCGTGCCATGGCTGTTTTGGACTGAGGTAGATTCATCGCCGGTGACTAGCTGGCCATCCTGATCGGTGACAGTGTCATCGTCGTTGATAAAGTCGCGCTCGGCTACCAATTGCATATTGCTAAAAGCATTGTGTCCTGGATAGTGAAATCCCGAATCCAGCAAACCAATGCGCACCCCTTCACCCATATAACCCATATTGTGCAACGGTATTGCCTCTATCTGAACAAGTTGTTCAAATGCCAGGCCATAATCCCCTTGCGCCGTCACTTTCTGAGCCACGATGGCGTTTGGTAACGGCAGCGGCACCCGACGGAATTTCATGACCGGACGTATGGCACGCACAAAATCCTGTTTGGTCAGCCAATCTATTTCGCGTGGGGTGGCTTTCACACTGACGGCGTTGAGCCAGCGCGAATGGGTGCGCAGTTGGAGGCCGGCTGATTCGATTTGGGCGATATACAATGGATCTACAGGCAAATCCAATTCTTTATCGCTATGTAAAAAGCTGGAGGTATACCAGTCGAGACGCGCGTTTTGCCCATTGTCTTTGTCGGTTAGATAAACCCACAGGACTTCTCGAGGTTCATCCGCTGCCACTCGCCCCTGTATCAGGTACAACAAGCAGACTACGATAAAGTTTATGCGCCTGGATTTAACTACCATTGATCGGCTCCGCCACCCTTCGGTCAATCACTTCTACCCCTTCGGGCAGTTCGAAGCGAAAGAGTTCGTCACCTACTTTCTTATTGGTCCGATGGTTTTTGAGGATATAGGTAGTCTTATCTTCGTTGTTCTTAAATTCTTCTAGACGCCGCAGATGCCATTTTTTTCGATCTACCCATATTTTGAGCAAGGATACCTGCACTGCTTGCGTGCGGGGTACGAGCGACAGCAAATAACAAGAACGGCCATCCAGTTCCACTTCCTCCACCGCCAGCGGCGCATAGGCATCGCTGTATTCTACCAGAATTTCCCACGGCGTTTTTAATTCACCTTGGTAGGTGCTAACAATAGCCTGTTCATTTTGCCGGGCGTAAAACCAAATGGCCTTGCCATCGGCGACAATGAGTACGTCATCGCCTACTTCCACGCGAAACTGTTTGGGTTTACGCGTTACAATGTGCCCGCTCGCACTGAATTCTTGGTCGAGAACGGCCAGGTAAATCTGGCGTTCAAAAGCGGCGGAAAAGTTCTTGTGACCAGTGAACTTCTCCCTCATCTTGGTGATCACTTCACTGCCGGTTATTGCACCGGCGCACAACGGCATGCAGACACCACACCACACCGACAAATAAAGAACGTATTTTCTCACCGGGCCCATTTTCTATTGCCTGTATTCTTTAAGCCGCTTCCTCGCCTACCTCCACCATGTCCTCTACCGCTTCTTGCGCGACCAAAATCGGCCGCGGTTTGGCTCCCTCGGCAGGCCCCACTACGCCGCTGTTCTCCAACTCATCCATCAGACGCGCCGCCCGTGAATAACCAATTTTCATTCGGCGTTGCAAAAAGGAGGTGGAGGCCTGCTGGAACTCTACCACGAGATTCACCGCTTCGTCGTAGAGTTCGTCTCGCTCTTCTTCTTCCATTTTAATATCCGTATGTTCGGAAAAGATAGCAACTTCCTCCGCCTGATAATCGTTATTTTTAAGCGCTTCTACCTGGGCTTCTGTTTCCTCGCCCGAAATGAAGGCCCCATGAACGCGAATTGGCTCGCCCTGCCCCCCAGGCAAGAACAACATGTCGCCACGCCCCAGCAGACGTTCGGCTCCGTTTATATCGAGAATTGTGCGCGAGTCTGTTTTGGAGGCAACCTGAAAGGCAATGCGCGAAGGAAAATTGGCTTTGATCACGCCTGTAATCACATTGACCGAAGGCCGTTGCGTTGCCAGAATAATGTGAATTCCAACCGCCCGTGATTTCTGTGCCAGACTCATCAGCGACGTCTCTACATCAGCCGGTGCCGTTAGCATGAGATCGGCAAACTCATCAATGACGATAACGATATAAGGCATAGGATTCTCTGCCTCTACCCCGTCTTCCTGCGCTTCGGTGTTAACCTTTTCTAATTTGACGTTATAATCGGCCAAATTGCGCACCCCCAATCGGGCCAATTTCTGATAGCGCACCTCCATTTCAGCTACCACCCACTTGAGAGCATCGGAAGCTTTCTTGGGTTCGGTAATTACCGGGACCAAAAGGTGGGGAATATCGTTGTACATGGTTAGCTCGACCACCTT